>NZ_CP100416.1:8679525-8697724 GCF_026017845.1 Amycolatopsis mediterranei | reverse complement strand
CGCACCTATTTCCGGCACCAACACGCCGACAACAACATCCTTGACCAGCAGACAGACCCGCTAACTGAACGGCTTTGGGGCTAGTTCTCCCCGTGCCGGTAGAACGGCAGCTTGAGCGGGGCGAGCGGGGTGTTGCCGAGGATCAGGTCGGCGGCCTTCTCGGCGGTCATCATCACCGGCGCGTAGATGTTGCCGTTGGTGATGTAGGGCATCACGGACGCGTCGACCACGCGCAGGCCCTCGGTGCCGTGCACCCGCATGGTCTGCGGGTCGACGACGGACTTCTCGTCCACGCCCATCTTGGCCGTGCACGAGGGGTGCAGCGCGGTTTCGGCGTCCTTGGCGACCCAGTCGAGGATCTGTTCGTCGGTTTCGACGGACGGCCCTGGGGAGATCTCCCCGCCGTTGTACGGCTCCAGCGCGGGCTGGTTGAGGATCTTCCGCGCCACCCGCACCGCTTCGACCCATTCGCGGCGGTCGTTCTCGGTCGACAGGTAGTTGAACTTGATCGCCGGGTGCTGCCGCGGGTCGGTCGAGGTGATCTTCACCGAGCCGCGGGTGTCGGCGTACATCGGGCCGACGTGCACCTGGTAGCCGTGCCCTTCCGTGGGCGCCGACCCGTCGTAGCGGATCGCCACCGGCAGGAAGTGGAACATCAGGTTCGGGTACTTCACCTCGTCGTTGGACCGGACGAACCCGCCGCCCTCGAAGTGGTTGGTGGCGGCCGGCCCGGACCGCAGGAACAGCCACTGCGCGCCGATGTAGGGCCGCTTCCACTTCGCCAGCGACGGCTGCATCGACACCGGCTGCTTGCAGGTGTACTGGATGTACACCTCGAGGTGGTCCTGCAGGTTCTCGCCGACGCCTGGCAGGTCCTTCACGACGTCGATGCCGAGCTTCTCCAGGTCGGCGGCGTTGCCGACGCCGGAGAGCTGCAGCAGCTGCGGGGTGTTGATCGCGCCGCCGCAGAGGATGATCTCCTTGCCGTACACCTCACCCGGCACACCCCGGCCCTGCGCGTACTCGACGCCGACCGCGCGCGTGCCGTCGAAGAGGATCTGCGAGACGAACGCGCGGGTCTTCACCGTGAGGTTGGGCCGGTCCATCACCGGGTGCAGGTAGGCGCCGGCCGCCGACAGCCGCCGTCCTTTCCGGACGTTCCGGTCGAAGGCCGCGAAGCCCTCCTGCCGGTAGCCGTTGACGTCGTCGGTGCGCGGGTAGCCCGCTTCCTCGGCGGCGTCGAAGAAGGCCTTGAACAACGGGTTCGACGCCGGACCGCGCTCGAGTTCGAGCGGACCGTCGTGCCCGCGCCACTGCCCGTCCGGCGGGTCCGCGAGGCAGTTCTCCATCCGGTTGAAGTACGGCAGGCAGTGCGCGTAGTCCCAAGTGGACATCCCGGGGTCGGCGCCCCAGCGCTCGTAGTCCATCGGGTTGCCGCGCTGGAAGATCATCCCGTTGATGCTGGAGGACCCGCCGAGCACCTTGCCGCGCGCGTGGTAGATGCGACGGCGGTTCATGTGCGGCTCGGGTTCGCTGCGGTAGCGCCAGTCGTAGAACTTCGACCCGATCGGGAAGGTCAGCGCGGCGGGCATGTGGATGAAGACGTCCCACTTGAAGTCCGACCGGCCCGCCTCCAGGACGAGGACCTTGTTCGCCGGGTCCGCGGAGAGCCGGTTCGCCAGCGCGCAGCCCGCCGAGCCACCGCCGACGATGACGAAGTCGTAGGTTTCGGTACTCATGCGTCCTCCTAGCCGGGCAGGGTGTCCGGGGCGTTGTCGGGCATGTGTTCGGGGCTGGTGTGTGCGGAGCCCCAGGTTTGGCGCCGGACGTAGAGCATGATCGCACCGATGATCACGATCAGCCCGGTGACGATCACCGCCCCCCACTGGAAGTACCAGTGGTCGGCGCCGTAGACCTCGGCCCGCGGCCAGATCAGGTTGATCGTCATGGCCGCGCCGTAGACCACCGCGACCAGGTTCACCAGCGTGCCCCAGCGGCCCAGCTTGAAGTACGGGCCGTGCTCCGGGCGCGGCCAGCCGCCGCGCAGGCGGCGCACCAGCATCGGGCCGGTGACCATCAGGTAGGGGATGTAGAACAGGATGATCGCCGTCGAGGTCAGGATGAAGAACGCCCGCTGGTTGCCGAGGTTGATCAGCAGCACCACGATCGTGAGGCCGCCGGTCAGCAGGGCCGGCAGCACCGGCGTCTTCGAGCGCGGCGAAACCTTCGCCATGGCCTTGCTGAACGGCAGGCGGCCGTCGCGGGCCATCGCCCAGGTCATCCGGATCGCCGCGGTCTGCACGGCGAGGCAGCACACGGTGATCGCGATCGCCGAGCAGATCAGGAAGGCGTCGCCGAGTCCTTCGCCGAGGGTGCTCTTGAGCAGGTACGGCATGCCGGACGTGCTGAGCTCCTTGGCGCTCAGGTCGCCGACGGCCATCATGCCGAACAGCATGATCAGCCCGCCGACGATGAAGGCCGCCGTGATCGCCCGGAGGATCGCGCGGGGCGCGTGCCGCCGCGGCTGGGTGGTCTCCTCGGCCAGCGAGCCCGCGGTGTCGAAGCCGTAGAAGACGTACGCGCTCATCAGCGACGCCACCAGGAACGCCCCGAGGTACCCGAACGAGTGACTCTCACCGGTGCCGGCGGTGTCGAAGACCAGACTGGGGCCGCGCTTGATGTGGATGGCCAGCGCGATCACCAGCAGGACGCTCGCGCCCAGCTCGACCGCGACCCCGAAGTTGTTGATCTTCGCCATCAGCTGGACGCCGATGATGTTGACGATCGTGGCGAACACGACCAGCACCAGGGCCAGGATGATGGCGTTCTGCGCGCCGCCCGGCGTCGACGTCAGGCCGGCGTCTTCGTCGCTGCCGACGAGCTGGAACGCGGTCGACACCTGCGGCAGGATGATCTGGTAGGCCACCGCGACGGCCGCCGCCGTCACGATCGCGCCGATGATCATGATCCAGCCGGCCAGCCAGGACGTCACCGGTTTCGCGATCTGCTTGGCCCACTGGTAAACCGAGCCGGCGAGCGGGAACTGCCCGGCCAGCTCGGCGAAGCACAGCGCCACGGCGGCTTGGCCGACGAAGACCAGCGGCCACGTCCAGATGAACGCCGGCCCGCCCGAGCCGAAGCCGAAGAAGAACAGCTGGAACACGCCGGTCAGGATGGAGATGTAGCTGAAGCCGGCGGCGAAGCTGGAGAACGAGCCGAGCGAGCGCTCCAGCTCCTGGCGGTAGCCGAACTTGGCGAGGTCGGTGTTGTCGTCGGCAGCAGGCCCCCCGCCCGCCGGTATTTCCTGAGTGGTCATGGCAGCGTCCTTACGTGGTGGGTGGGGGAAGCTTCAGCCTTTGAACCAGCGCTGCGGAACGGGATCGATGTTCTGGTAGACGTGCTTGCTCTCCTGGTACTCGGCCAGCCCGGACGGCCCGAGTTCGCGGCCGATGCCCGACTTGCCGAACCCGCCCCACTCCGCCTGCGGCAGGTAGGGGTGGTAATCGTTGATCCACACGGTGCCGTGGCGCAGGGCCCCGGCGACCCGCTGGGCGCGGGACGCGTCCGACGTCCACACGGCTCCGGCGAGCCCGTACTCGGTGTCGTTGGCCAGCGCGATCGCGTCAGCCTCGTCGGTGAAGCGTTCCACGGTGACGACCGGGCCGAAGACCTCTTCCCGGACGATCGTCATCTCCCTCGTGCAGCCGGAGAAAACCGTGGGGCGCAGGAAGAAACCGCGTTCGTACTCCGGGCCTTCGGGCCGCTTGCCGCCCGCCTGGAGCTTGGCGCCCTCCGCGAGAGCGCTTTCGATGTAGCCCTCGACCTTGGCGCGGTGCTGCGCCGAGACGAGTGCGCCCGTTTCGGTGGCGGGGTCGAGCGGGTCGCCGACCCGGATCCGGTCGGCGCGGTCGGCGAGGTCGGCGACGAACCGATCATGGATTCCATCTTGGACGATCAAGCGCGCGCCCGCCGAACAGACCTGTCCGGAATGGACGAACGCCGCCATCAGGGCGTAGTCGAGCGCCGTTTCGTAGTCGGCGTCGGCGAAGACCACGTTCGGGTTCTTGCCGCCGAGTTCGAGGGCGACCCGGCGGACGCCCTTCGCGGCGGCGGTCATGATCTTCTCGCCGGTCGCGTAGCCGCCGGTGAACGAGACCAGGTCCACGGCCGGGTGCTCGACCATCGCCGCGCCGACGCGGCCGTCGCCGAGCAGGAGGTTGACCACGCCGGGTGGCGTGCCGGCTTCTTCGAGCAGGGCGACCAGCTTGATCGTGGTCAGCGGGGTGACTTCGCTGGGCTTGAGCACGACGGTGTTGCCCGCGGCCAGCGCCGGCGCGACCTTCCAGGACATCTGCAGCAGCGGGTAGTTCCACGGCGCGATGAGGGCGCAGACGCCGACCGGTTCGTGCACGATCCGGCTGACGACGGTCGCGCTGCCCGCGTCGACGAGGCGTCCGGCGTCCTTGTCCGCCAGGTCGGCGTAGTAGCGGAAGACGTTGGTCACGTCGTCGATGTCGATGCCGCCCTCGCCGAGGGTCTTGCCGGTGTCGAGGCTCTCGGTGCGGGCCAGTTCCTCGCGGTCGCGGACCAGCAGGTCGGCCACCTTGCGGAGCAGGGCGCCGCGTTCGGTGGCGGTCGTCCGCCGCCACGGACCTTCGTCGAAGGCCCGGCGGGCGGCGGTGACGGCGGCGTCGACTTCCGCGCTGCTCGCCTCGGCGACGGTCAGGATGACCTCGCCGGTCGCGGGGTTCAGTACATCGAACATGCGGCCCTTCCCGGATCGGTAGTGGCTGCTCGGCGCGTTGAGTGCGTACATTTGTACGCGAAGCGTGTACAGATGTCCACAAGGGGGCTCGACACCGATGTCGAACACGGAACCCGCCGCGGCCCGGCGCCGCGGCCCGAACGACCCGGAACGGCGGGCGCGGATCGCCAAGGCGGCGATCGAAGTCGTCGCCCAGCGGGGGATCGACGGCGTCACCCACCGGGCCGTCGCCGCCGCCGCCGGCGTGCCGCTGGGCTCGACGACCTACCACTTCGCGACGCTGGACGACCTCTTGGAGGTCGCCCTGCACGAGGCGGCCGAGCGGAACGTCCACGCGCTGAAGGAGTGGGAGTCGGCGCTGCCGCCGGACACCGACTTCGCCGCCGCCCTCGCCGACCTGGTGATGGGCTACATCAACGAGCAGTACCGGGACACCGTCGTCGAGTACGACCTGTACGTCGCGGCCCTGCACCGGCCGGCGCTGCGCAAGGCGAGTGCGGCCTGGGACGACGCCCTGATCGCCTTCTTCGGCTCCCGCACCGACCCGCTCACCGGCCGGCTGCTGGCGGGGTTGTTCTGCGGCCTCCTGATGCAGGCCGCCCTGGCCGACCCCCGTCCCAACCGCGAGGAGATCGAAACCCTCTTCCGCCGCGCCATCGACGGCCCCGCCGCCTGACCCAGGCGGACGACACGCGTACCTGCTCGGACGACACGCGTACCTGGATGGACGACACGGCAATCGGCCGTTCTGCCCGTGTGTCGTCCGGCTGAGTACGCGTGTCGTCCGGCTGGGTACGCGTGTCGTCCGGAACGTGCCGGGAATCTTGGCGGGTCACTGAAAAAGGTGGGTTGACAGGCGGTCGGGGCGGCAGTCACTCTGTTCCGGAGTGTGCAACAAGCCGCGTTCTGCGCAACTACTCCCGTCCTGATCCGCGGAGAGGACCACGCCGGTGACCGCAACCGATCTGCCGCCCAGCCTGCTCGCCACCTTGCCCGGCAGCTCCTACACCGATCCGGCGGTCTTCGCGCTGGAGCAGGCGAAGATCTTCGAGGCGGACTGGTTCTGCGCCGTGCGCAGCGCCGACCTCGCCGGTCCCGGGGCGTTCGAGACCGTGCGGATCGGCAAGGAGAGCGTGCTCGTCTCGCGGGGCCGCGACGGGCGGCTCAACGCGTTCCTCAACGTCTGCCGCCACCGCGGCGCCCGGCTGTGCACGGCGGAGAGCGGCACGGTCAAGCGCGCCTTCCAGTGCCCGTACCATGCCTGGACCTACGGCCTCGACGGCAAGCTCATCGCCGCGCCCAACCTCACCGGGATGCCGGACGTCGATCGCACCGAGTTCGGCCTCACCCGGCTGCACCTGCGGGAATGGCTCGGCTACGCCTGGGTCTGCCTGGCCGATGAGCCGCCGTCGTTCGAGGAGACCGTCGTCGGCGCCGTCACCGAACGGCTCGGCGGCCCGGCCGAGATCGACGCCTACGGCATCGACGGCCTGGCGCTGGGCAAGCGCATCGAGTACGACGTGAAGGCGAACTGGAAGCAGATCATCGAGAACTTCATGGAGTGCTACCACTGCGCGACGATCCACCCCGAGCTCACCGAGGTGCTGCCGGAGTTCGCCGACGGCTACGCGGCGCAGTACTACGTCGGCCACGGCGCCGAGTTCGGCGGCGACATCAAGGGCTTCACCGTCGACGGCTCCGAGGGGGTCGACCGCCTGCCCGGTGTCACCGAGGCCCAGGACCGCAAGTACTACGCGATCACCATCAAACCGGGCGTCTTCGTCAACCTGGTTCCGGACCACGTGATCCTGCACCGGATGTTCCCGCTCGCCCCGGACCGGACGCTGGTCCGCTGCGACTGGCTCTACCTGCCCGAAGTCGTCGAATCCGGGCGTGATCTGACCCGGTCGGTGGAGCTGTTCCACCGCGTCAACCTGCAGGACTTCGAGGCGTGCGAACGTTGCCAGCTGTCGATGGACTCGCGCTCGTACACCGGAGGCGGCGTGCTCGTGCCCAGCGAGCACCACATCGGTGCCTTCCACGACTGGGTCCGGGCGCGGTTGAACGCCTGAAAAGCGCGTCTAGATCAACGCCCGGATGGCGGCCTCGAAGCCGGTCACGTGCTCGAGTGTGAGGGCGGCGGCCTTCTCGGCGTCACCCTCGATGATCGCGGTGAGGAGCGGGACGTGCTCGTCGACGTGGCCGGCCATCCCGGACAGCCGGGGCACGAACACGCACCAGATCCGCGTGGCGAGGTTGTCGTACCGGATGAGCGTGTCCTCGAGGAACGGGTTGTGCACGCACCGGTAGATCGCCCGGTGCAGGGCGAGGTCGGTGCGCAGCAGTTCGGCGTTGTCCCGGCCCGGGACGCCGACGTCGAGCTGCGCGCGCAGCTCGGCCAGCGCCGCCCGGTCGGCCTCGGTCGCGCGCCCGGCCGCGGCGGCCGTCGCCATCGGCTCCAGCGTCCGCCGGACCTCGGAGATGTGCGCGAGGTCGGAGATGTTGACGTCGGTGGCGAACGTCCCGCGCCGCGGGTAGGCGACGACCAGCCGCTCGGACTCCAGCCGCTTCAGCGCCTCGCGGATCGGCGTCCGGCCCATGCCGAGCGTGGTGCCGAGCTCCTCTTCGTTGAGGGGGGAGCCCGGCGGGATGTCCAGCATGACCAGCCGATCACGCACGAAGCGGTACGCCTGTTCGGCCAGGGATGGGGGATTGACCTGGGGATGCACGCCGCTTAGTCTACATCGACGATTGATATATCAGAAGTCGACCACGGAAGGTTTCCGATGCCCTCGATGCTCAACCGCTCCTTGGCCGACTACGACCCGGCGGTGGCCGAAGCGATCGGCGCCGAGCTGCGCCGGCAGCAGACGACGCTGGAGATGATCGCGTCCGAGAACTTCGCGCCGCTCAGCGTGCTCCAGGCCCAGGGGTCGGTGCTCACCAACAAGTACGCCGAGGGCTACCCGGGCCGCCGCTACTACGGCGGCTGCGAGCAAGTCGACGTCACCGAACAGCTCGCCATCGACCGGGTCAAGGAGCTCTTCGGCGCCGGGTTCGCCAACGTCCAGCCGCACTCGGGCGCGCAGGCCAACGCCGCCGCGATGGCCGCGCTGCTCAAGCCCGGCGACCAGATCCTCGGCCTGTCACTGGCCCACGGCGGGCACCTGACCCACGGCATGCGGATCAACTTCTCCGGCCTGCTCTACGACGTCGCCGCCTACGAAGTGTCCGAAAAGGACTACCGGGTGGACATGGCCGAGGTCGAGCGGCTGGCGAAGGAACACCGGCCGAAGCTGATCATCGCCGGCTGGTCGGCCTACCCGCGGCAGCTCGACTTCGCCCGCTTCCGCGAGATCGCCGACGAGGTCGGCGCGTACCTCATGGTCGACATGGCGCACTTCGCCGGACTGGTCGCCGCCGGGCTGCACCCGTCGCCGGTCCCGCACGCGCACGTCACGACGACCACCACGCACAAGACTCTCGGCGGCCCGCGCGGCGGCGTGGTCCTCACCGACGATCCCGCGCTGGCCAAGAAGGTCAACTCGGCCGTTTTCCCCGGTCAGCAGGGCGGTCCGCTCGAACACGTCATCGCCGCGAAGGCCGTCGCGTTCAAGATGGCCGCCGAGCCGGAGTTCGCCGAACGCCAGCAGCGCACCCTGCGCGGCGCGAAGCTCCTCGCCGAGCGGCTGCTGGCCGAGCCGGACATCTCCGTGCTGACCGGCGGCACCGACGTCCACCTCGTGCTCGTCGACCTGCGGAACTCCGAACTCGACGGCAAGCAGGCCGAGGACCGGCTCCACGAAGTGGGCATCACGGTGAACCGCAACGCCGTCCCGTTCGACCCGCGGCCGCCGATGGTGACGTCCGGGCTCCGCATCGGCACCCCGGCACTGGCCACCCGCGGGTTCGGGGACGCCGAGTTCCGCGAGGCCGCCGACGTCATCGCCGAGGCGCTCCGGCCCGGCTACGACGTCGACAAGCTGCGGGCCCGCGTCACCGCGCTGGCCGAAGCGTTCCCGCTGTACCCGTCGGAGGAGGCCCGATGACCGACCTGCCGGAGCACCCGGACTTCCTCTGGGACAACCCCGAGCCTCGCAAGAGTTACGACGTGGTCGTCGTCGGCGGCGGCGGGCACGGCCTCGCCACCGCGTACTACCTGGCCAAACAGGGCATCACGAACGTGGCCGTGCTGGAGAAGGGCTGGCTCGCCGGCGGGAACATGGCCCGCAACACCACGATCATCCGCTCGAACTACCTCTGGGACGAGAGCTCCGGCATCTACGAGCACTCCCTCAAGCTGTGGGAAGGTCTCGAGGAGGACCTCGGCTACCCGATCCTGTTCAGCCAGCGCGGGGTGCTCAACCTGGCGCACAGCCTGCAGGACGTCCGCGACAGCGTCCGCCGTGTGGAGGCCAACAAGCTCAACGGCATCGACGCCGAGTGGGTGGATGCCAACGGCGTCAAGGAAATCTGCCCGATCGTCAACATCTCCCCGGACGTCCGCTACCCGGTGCTGGGCGCGACCTTCCAGCCGCGCGCGGGCATCGCGAAGCACGACTACGTGGCCTGGGGTTTCGCCCGCGCGGCGCACGAGCTGGGTGTCGACCTCATCCAGAACTGCGAGGTCACCGGGATCACCACGGCCGGCGGGCGGGTCACCGGCGTCGAGACGTCGCGGGGCCGGATCGCCGCGGGCAAGGTGGGGCTGTGCGCGGCCGGGCACACGTCGGTGCTGGCCCGGATGGTCGGGCTGGACCTGCCGTTGACGTCGCACCCGCTGCAGGCGCTGGTGTCCGAGCTCCTCGAACCGATCCACCCGACGGTCGTCATGTCGAACGCCGTGCACGTCTACGTTTCCCAGGCGCACAAGGGTGAACTCGTGATGGGTGCGGGCATCGACAGCTACCACGGCTACGGCCAGCGCGGCTCGTTCCACATCATCGAGCAGCAGATGGCCGCCGCGCTGGAGCTGTTCCCGGTGTTCGCGCGGGCGCACCTGCTGCGGACATGGGCGGGCATCGTCGACACGAGCCCGGACGCGTCGCCGATCATCGGCCTCACGCCGGTGGAGAACCTGTTCCTCAACTGCGGCTGGGGGACCGGCGGCTTCAAGGCCACGCCGGGTGTCGGGGACGTCTTCGCGGCGACCATCGCGCGGGGCAAGCCGCACGAGTACGCCGAGCCCTTCGCCCTCGACCGGTTCACCACCGGCGCCCTCGTCGACGAGCACGGCGCCGCCGCCGTCGCGCACTGAGACATTCAAAAGCAGGAGTGTCCACATGCAACTGATCCCCTGCCCGTGGTGCGGGCCGCGTGAGGAAGCCGAGTTCCACTACGGCGGCCAGGCGCACGTCGCCTATCCGGCCGACCCGTCGGCGATGCCGGACGAAGAATGGGCGAAGTTCGTCTTCTTCCGCGACAACCCGAGCGGCCCGTTCGCCGAGCGCTGGAGCCACTCCGCGGGGTGCCGCCGGTGGTTCAACGCCGTCCGCGACACCCGCACCCACGACCTCCTGGCGGTCTACCGCCTCGACGAGCCCCGGCCGGTGATCTCATGACCCGGCTCTCCGGCGTTCCGCTCAAGTTCACCTTCGACGGCCGCGAGCTGACCGGTTTCCTCGGCGACACCCTGGCGTCGGCGCTGCTCGCCAACGGCATCCACCGGGTCGCGACCAGTATCAAGTACGGCCGGCCGCGCGGCATCGTCGGCGCCGGCGTCGAGGACTCGAACGCGCTGGTGCAGATCGAAGCGCCGTTCCCGGAGCCGATGCTGTCCGCCACGACGGTCGAGCTGTACGACGGCCTGGTCGCTCGTGGTCTCCGCGGTCAAGGCCGCCTCGCCGCCGAACCGGACCCGGCGCGGTACGACGCCAAGCACGCCCACTGCGATGTCCTGGTCATCGGGGCCGGACCGGCCGGACGCGCCGCCGCTGCCGCCGCGTCCGGCCGGGTCCTGCTCGTGGACGACCAGCCCGACGGCGAAGCTCCCGAAGGTGTCCGGTTCCTCTCGCGCACCACGGCGTTCGGAGTCTATGACGACGGGTTCGTGCTGGCCCTGGAACGCCGGGGTGAGCCCGCGGCTCCCGAACGCATCTCGCGGCAGCGGGTCTGGCGGATCCGGGCGAAGCGGATCGTCATCGCGACCGGCGCCCACGAGCGGCCGATCGTGTTCCCGGACAACGACCGTCCCGGCATCATGCTCGCGTCGGCCGCGCGGACCTACCTGAACCGCTACGGCGTCCTCGCCGGGCAGCGCGTGGTCGTGTTCACCACCAACGACAGTGCCTACGACGCCGCCACCGAACTGGCCGAGGCGGGGGCCGAGATCGTGCGGATCGTCGACGCTCGCGAGGGCCACGGCGTCATCGGGACCGACGGAGAAGACCACATCACCGCCGCGCACGTCGCGCCGCTGGGGTCGCTGGAGGGGGAGCGGGTGCCGTGCGACCTGCTGCTCGTGTCCGGTGGCTGGAACCCGGCGGTGCACCTGTTCAGCCAGGCCCGCGGCAAGCTCCGGTACGCTGCCGAACTGGGCGCGTACGTCCCGGACGGCGACCTGCCGACGGTGCGTGTGGTGGGCGCGGCCGCGGGCGAGGGCTTGCCGGAGGCGAAGATCCTCTGGCAGGTGCCGGCGCCCGAGTCCGTAGTGGACACCCGGTTCGTGGACCAACAGCGTGACGCGACCGTGTCGGACATCCTGCGCGCGACCGGCGCCGGGCTGCGCTCGCTGGAGCACATCAAGCGCTACACGACCATCGGCACCGCGCACGACCAGGGCAAGACCTCCGGCATGCTCGCTGCGGGCGTCACCGCCGAAGCCCTCGGTGTCGACTTGGCGACCCAGCGCCCGACGACGTTCCGGCCGCCGTACACACCGGTCCCGTTCGCCGCACTGGCCGGGCGGAACCGCGGTGACCTGCACGATCCCGTGCGCGTCACGACGATCCACCCGTGGCACGTCGAGCACGGTGCCGAGTTCGAGAACGTCGGCCAGTGGAAGCGGCCGTGGTACTACCCGCGGCCCGGCGAGTCGATGGCCGACGCCGTCCGGCGCGAATGCCGCGCGGCCCGCACCGACGTCGCCCTGATGGACGGCTCCACGCTGGGCAAGATCGACGTCCAGGGCCCGGACGCCGGCTGGTTCCTCGACATGCTCTACACGAACATGATGAGCACCCTCAAGGTCGGCCGGATCCGCTACGGCGTGATGTGCGGCGTCGACGGCATGGTGATCGACGACGGCACGGTCATCCGCGTCGGCGAGGAGCGGTTCCTGGTCACCACGACCACCGGCAACGCGGCGAAGATCCTCGAGTGGATGGAGGAGTGGCTGCAGACGGAGTGGCCGCACCTGCGTGTTTTCGCGACGTCGGTCACCGAGCACTGGGCCACGATCCCGCTGGTCGGCCCGCGTTCGCGGGAAGTCCTCGGCCGCTTGGCGCCGGATCTCGACGTGTCCAATGACGCCTTCGGGTTCATGACCTGGCAGGACGCCGAGGTCGCCGGGCTCGCCGCGCGGGTCTGCCGGATCAGCTTCTCCGGCGAGCTGGCCTACGAAATCAACGTCCCGTCGTGGCACGGACCCGCGCTCTGGCAGTCCATAGTGGACCAAGGCGCCACGCCGTACGGCACCGAGACCATGCACGTCCTGCGCGCCGAGAAGGGCTACCCGATCATCGGCCAGGACACCGACGGCACGGTCACCCCGCAGGACCTCGGCCTGTCCTGGGCCGTGTCGAAGAAAAAGGCCGACTTCATCGGCAAGCGCTCCTTCGCCCGCGCCGAAAACAACCGGCCGGACCGCAAGCAGTTCGTCGGTTTGCTGCCCGTGGACCCGTCGGTGCTGCTGCCCGAGGGCTCGCAGATCATCGAATCGGAAGTCGTGCCCGAACCGCCGGTGCGGATGCTCGGCCACGTCACCTCCAGCTACGACAGCGCCGCACTCGGCCGCACTTTCGCGCTGGCCCTGGTGCGCTCGGGCCGTGAGCGCATCGGAGAAACGCTGTACGTGCCGGTCGGGGACCAGGTGGTGCCGGTGACCGTGACCGAATCCGTGCTCTTCGACAAGGAAGGAGCCCGCCGTGACGGTTGACGCGGTCGAAGAACCGTTCCGCACCCAGCTCACCGTCCGCCTCCGCGAGGGGCACAGCCTGCTCGGCGTCGACCTGCCCGGACCGTGCACCTTCACCAGCGGCAGCGGCGTCGACATCCTCTGGATGGGCCCCGACGAGTACCTCGTGCTCGCCGGGCCCGGCCGCCAAGCCGAGCTGGAAGCGGCACTTTCCGGTGAATGCGACGCCGTGGTGGATGTCTCGGCGCAGCGCAACGTCTATCGGCTCAGTGGGTCGCATGTGCCTAGGGCCAAATGCCCCAATAATGTGACACTTAAGCGTAAGCAGTCGCTGGCCGATGTGCTGGCGCCCGGATGCTCGATCGACCTGGAGGTGTCACCGCCGGGAACGTGTGTCCAGACGTTGCTGGCGCGCACCGGGATCGTGCTGATGGTCCGGGAAGAGAGCTTCACGATCCTCGTGCGGCAGTCGTTCTCGGACTACTTCACGGCCTGGCTGGCCGACGCGAGTCTGGAGTACGTCTCGTGACCTTCACCTTGACGCTCAAGTGCCCGGAACGCTCGGGGATCGTGCACGCCGTCACGACGTTCCTGGTCGGGCAGGGCTGCGACATCGTCGAGCACCAGCAGTTCG
Organism: Amycolatopsis mediterranei; assembly: GCF_026017845.1. Lineage (NCBI taxonomy): Bacteria > Bacillati > Actinomycetota > Actinomycetes > Pseudonocardiales > Pseudonocardiaceae > Amycolatopsis > Amycolatopsis mediterranei. Next base: position 8,684,251 of record NZ_CP100416.1, on the reverse strand, counting down.
ACGACGACGTCCGCGGCTCGCTGTTCCTGCGTACGTCGTTCACCTGCACCGAAGAAACCACGGTGGACGACCTCACCCGCGCGTTCGCCCCGGTGGCCGGCGACTTCGGCATGGAGTTCGGCTTCTCCGACGGGACGCCGCCGCGGATCCTCGTGATGGTGTCGAAGTTCGGGCACTGCCTCAACGACCTGCTCTTCCGCTGGCGCGCGGGCGGCCTCGGCGCCGAGATCGCCGTGGTCGTGTCGAACCACGAGGACCTGCGGCCGATGGCCGAGGCGGCGGGTGTGCCGTTCGTGCACGTCCCGGTGACGCCGGAGACCAAGCCGGAGGCCGAACAGCGGTTGCTCGACCTGGTCGGGGAGTACGAAGCAGACTTGATCGTGCTCGCCCGGTACATGCAGGTGCTGTCGAACGAGCTGTGCCAGAAGCTCGAAGGCCGCGCGATCAACATCCACCACTCGTTCCTGCCCGGTTTCAAGGGCGCCAAGCCCTACCACCAGGCCTACGACCGCGGCGTCAAGTACGTCGGCGCGACCGCGCACTACGTCACCCCCGACCTCGACGAGGGCCCGATCATCGAGCAGGAGGTCCAGCGCGTCGACCACACGTACTCGCCGCGCGAGCTGGTGACCGTCGGCCGTGACGCCGAAGCCCTCGCCCTCTCCCGCGCGGTGCGCTGGCACTGCGAGCGCCGCGTCCTGCTCAACGGCAACAGCACTGTTGTGTTCCGGTAAGCCGTCTTTCGTTAGGAGCCCGCCATGACCGCACCGCGAGTAGTCATCATCGGCGCCGGCATCGTCGGCGCGAACCTCGCCGACGAGCTGACCGCCCGCGGCTGGACCGACGTCACCGTGCTCGACCGGGGCCCGCTGCCGCGCACCGGCGGGTCCACCTCGCACGCGCCCGGGCTGGTCTTCCAGACCAACGCGTCCAAGGCGATGACGGACTTCGCCCGCTACACCGTCGAGAAGTTCCTGGAGCTGGACTGTTTCCTGCAGGTCGGCGGCATGGAGGTGGCGACCACCCCGGCCCGCTGGGAGGACCTCAAGCGCAAGCTCGGCTGGGCGACGTCGTGGGGCGTCGAGGGACGGTTGATCGACGCCGCCGAATGTGTCGAGCGCTGGCCGCTCCTGGACGGTTCGCGGATCTTCGGCGCGCTGCACGTCCCGACCGACGGCCTGGCGCGGGCCGCCAAGGCCGTCGAGGTGCTGGCCGCGCGTGCGGGTTCGCGCGGGGCCCGGTTCATCGGCTCGACGCGGGTCACCGACATCTTGCAGGAGAGCGGGCGTGTTAGCGGCGTCCGGACCGACCAGGGTGACTTCCCGGCTGACGTCGTCGTGTCGTGCGCCGGGTTTTGGGGCCGCGAGATCGGCGCGATGGCCGGCGTGGACGTCCCCCTGCTGCCGCTGGCCCACCAGTACGTGAAGACCGGGCAGCTCGCGGAACTCGCCGGGCACACCACCGAGGCGAGCCTGCCGATCCTGCGTCACCAGGACCAGGACCTGTACTTCCGCGAGCACGTCGACCGGCTCGGCATCGGCTCCTACGCGCACCGCCCGATGCCGGTCGACGAGTCCACTCTGGACCCTTCGGTGACCGAGACGGCCATGCCGTCCATGCTGCCCTTCACGGAGGACGACTTCGCGCCTTCTTGGGAACAGAGTCAACTGCTGCTTCCGGCGCTGCGCCAGACCAAGGTCGAAGAGGGCTTCAACGGCATCTTCTCCTTCACCCCGGACGGCCAGTCGCTGGTCGGCGAGTCGGCCGACGTCCGGGGGTTCTGGCTGGCCGAGGCGATCTGGGTGACGCACTCCGCGGGCATCGCGAAGGCGGTCGCCGAGCTGCTCGTGCACGGGCACTCGGAAGTGGACACCCACGACATCGACGTCCACCGCTTCGAGGAGGTCCAGCTCGCGCCTTCGTACGTGAGCGAGACGGCGCAGCAGAACTTCGTCGAGGTCTACGACATCCTGCACCCGTTGCAGCCCAAGCTGTCCCCGCGCGATCTGCGGGTGACGCCGTTCCAGGCGCGGCAACGCGAGCTGGGCGCGGTGTTCCTGGAGGCGGCCGGCTGGGAGCGGCCGCACTGGTTCGAGGCCAACGCGCCGCTGCTGAAGAAGCTACCCCACGACTGGCTGCCGCCCGCGCGGGACGCGTGGTCGGCGCAGTTCCACTCGCCGATCGCGGCGGCCGAGGCGTGGCACACGCGCAACGGCGTCGCGCTGTACGACATGACGCCGTTGAAGCGCGTGGAGATCAGCGGCCCCGGGTCGCTGGCGTTCCTGCAGTCGCTCACCACCAACCAGCTGGACAAGTCGGTCGGTTCGGTGACGTACACGCTGATGCTCGATTCCGCGGGCGGGGTGCGCAGTGACGTCACGGTCGCGCGGCTCGAGCCCGAGGTGTTCCAGGTCGGGATCAACGGAAACATCGACGTCGACCACTTCGTCAAGCACGCGCCTTCGGGTGTCCGGGTCCGGGACATCACCGGTGGCACGTGCTGCGTCGGTGTCTGGGGACCGCTGGCGCGGGACCTGGTGCAGCCGCTGTCGCACGAGGACTTTTCGCACCAGGGGCTCAAGTACTTCCGGGCCCGCAAGGCGCGGATCGCCGGCGTGCCGGTGGTCGCGATGCGACTGTCCTATGTGGGCGAACTGGGCTGGGAGATCTACACGAGCGCGGACAACGGCCTGCGGCTGTGGGACGCGCTGTGGGCGGCCGGGCAGCCGCTGGGGGTCGTCGCGGCCGGGCGGGCGGCGTTCAACAGCCTGCGGCTGGAGAAGGGCTACCGGCTGTGGGGCACGGACATGACCACCGAGCACGACCCGTACGAGGCCGGGCTGGCGTTCGCCGTGCGGCCAGCGAAGGGGGACTTCCTGGGCCGGGACGCGATCGAAGGCCGGAGCGAGGAGACGGCGTCGCGGCGGCTGCGGTGCCTGACGATCGACGACGGCCGCACGGTCGTGCTCGGCAAGGAACCGGTGTTCGCCGGCGGCGTGGCTTCGGGTTACGTGACGAGCGCCGCGTACGGGTACACCGTCGGGCGGCCGATCGCCTACGCGTGGCTCCCGGCGTCGGCGGACATCGGCAGCAGCGTGGAGATCGAGTACTTCGGCCGCCGGGTCGCGGCCACCGTGGCCGCCGAGCCGCTGGTCGACCCGGGCATGGACCGGATCCGGCGATAATCCACAGCAAGTACACGGAAGCGCACCAGGAAATTCTCAGGAAGGGGGCGTTTGCTGGGACGAGCCGGAGGCTTGTCGAGAGCTGGAGCTGTGCATGAGCGAGTACGACCGAGGACGCCCGAGCGGCGGCGAGTACCCGTACGGCTACGGCCAGGGTGGCTACTCGCCGGACTACTACGGCCAGAACGGCTACCCGCAGGACCCCCAGGGCCACCCCCAGCAACAGTACGACCAGCAGCAGTACGACCAGCAGCAGTACGACCAGCAGCAGTACGACCAGCCCCGTGACCAGTGGGGACGCCCGTATCCGCCGTACACGCAGCCGGCCTACGCCTACCCGCCGCCCGCCTACCAGCCACCGCCGCGGCGGCGTCATCCGCTGCGCGCGCTGACGGTCGCGATCGTCGCGATCGCGCTGGCCGTGGTCGCCGGGCTCGGGATCGGGCGCCTGATCTCCGGGGCGAACAGCACGACCGCGGGCGGCAACCAGAACTTCGGCTTCTCCGGGCAGCCCAGCGCGGCCAAGACCGTGCTCGACGCCGACGCCGTGTCGGCCAAGGTCAACCCGGCCATCGTGAACATCAACACCGAGCTCGGCCTGCAGGGCGCGGCCGCGGCGGGCACCGGCATCGTGCTCACCGCCGACGGCGAGGTGCTGACCAACAACCACGTCGTCGCGGGCGCGACCAGCATCAAGGTCACCAGCATCGGCACCGGCGACACGTACAAGGCGCAGGTGGTCGGCTACGACCGCGCCGAGGACGTCGCCGTCCTGCAGCTGCAGGGCGCGTCCGGGCTGCCCACCGCGTCCATCGGCGACTCGTCCGCGGTGCAGGTCGGCGACCAGATCCTCGGGCTGGGCAACGCCGGCGGCCGCGGCGGCAACCCGGTGCCCGCGCCCGGCACGGTCACCGCGCTGAACCAGTCGATCACCGCCTCGGACGAGTCCAGCGGGTCTTCCGAGCAGCTCACCGGGCTGATCCAGGTCCGGGCGAACATCGAGTCGGGCGACTCCGGCGGCCCGCTCGTGAACGCGAACGCCCAGGTCATCGGGGTCGACACGGCCGCGTCCACCGGCTACCAGCTGAACGGGCGCCGCAGCGGCGGGGCCGGCCAGGGCTTCGCCATCCCGATCAACCAGGCCGTCGACATCGCCCACAAGATCGTCGCGGGGCAGGCGTCCGACAAGATCCACATCGGCAAGACGGCGTTCATCGGGGTCTCGGTGACGGACGGCCAGGGCGGCGCCAAGGTCCGCGAGGTCGTCCAGCGCGGGCCGGCGCAGAAGGCGGGCCTCGCGGCCGGCGACGTGATCACGGCCATCGACGGCAAGCCGACCGGCTCGGCGACGGCGTTGACGAACGTGATGGACACCCACCACCCGGGCGACCGGCTCACGCTGACGGTGGCCGGCGCCGCCGGCGGTCAGCAGCAGCTGCAGGTCAACGCCATCGAAGGGCCGGTGGGCTAGCGGCAAAGCCGTTCAGTTAGCGGGTCTGTCTGCTGGTCAAGGATGTTGTTGTCGGCGTGTTGGTGCCGGA
>NZ_CP100416.1:8638726-8678191 GCF_026017845.1 Amycolatopsis mediterranei | reverse complement strand
CCCGAGTCGTCAAACGCGCAATCTCCAAATACGTCGCCAGCACCGCCAAAGGACGCCACCGCGGCCCCAGCCACCCCACCACGATCACCATCGAGATAGAAGCAACCTTGACAACCCAGCCACCGGCCTAACTGAACGGCTTTGGGGCTAGCGGAGGGTTTCCGCCAGCACCTCGCGGTGCGTCTGCTTCGCCGCGAAGTACTTCTCACGGCCGGCCTCGGTGATCGTGACGAAGATGCCGCGCCGGTCCACCTCGCACAGCGCGCGCTCGACCAGGCCCTCCTTCTCCAGGCGGGCGACCAGCCGGGACGTGGCGCTCTGGCTGAGGTGGATGGCGCCGGTGAGGTCGGCCGAGCGGCACTTGAAGTCGCAGGTGGCGAGCCGCTCGAGGGCCTCGAACTCGTTCGCGCCGATGCCGTGGCGCTCCTGCAGGCGGCACTCCAGCGTGCTGAACACGGCCGAGTAGCGGGCCAGCAGCTCGTGCCACTCCTGGACCAGTTGTTTCTCGGCGACGTCGCTCACGGCGACCAACTTAGCATGCACGGACATCAGATGCAAACACATTAAATGCTTGGACATTAGATGCGTGTGCATGTAATGTCACCGCCATGAGTTCTTCCGTGTCCTTGTCCACCACCTCGACCCGGTGGGACGCACGTCTCTGGGGTGTCCTGCTCACCGTCTCGATCGTCATCGGCCTCGACGCGCTCGACGTGTCGATGGTCGGGGTCGCGCTCCCGGCCATCCAGGCCGACCTCGGCCTGTCCACCAACGCGCTGCAATGGGTCGTCAGCGGTTACGTGCTCGGTTACGGCGGCCTGCTGCTGCTCGGCGGCCGCACCGCCGACCTGCTCGGCCGCCGCCGCGTGTTCCTCGTCGCCGTCGCGATCTTCGCACTGGCCTCGCTGCTCGGCGGCCTCGTCGACGACGGCGCGCTGCTCATCGCGAGCCGGTTCATCAAGGGCCTGGCCGCCGCGTTCACGGCGCCGGCCGCACTGTCCATCATCACCACGACGTTCCAGGAGGGCCCGGCCCGCAACAAGGCGATCAGCATCTTCGCCGTGTTCGGCGCCAGCGGCTACTCCGCCGGTCTCGTGTTCTCCGGCCTGCTGACCGAGGTGGGCTGGCGCTGGACGTTCCTGCTGCCCGCGCCGATCGCCCTGGTGGCACTGGTCGCGGCGTGGAAGCTGATCCCGTCGTACCAGCGGGAAGAGGGCCGCGGCTACGACTTCCCGGGCGCCATCACCGGCGCCGCCGGTTCGCTGCTGCTGGTGTTCGGCGTGGTGGAGGCGCCGGAGGTCGGCTGGGCCGCGCCGCGCACGCTGATCACGTTCGCCGTCGCGCTCGCCCTGCTGGTGACGTTCGTGGTCATCGAGAAGCGCAGCCGCCACCCGTTGCTGCGGCTGGGCATCCTGAAGTCCGGCCCGCTGGCCCGCGCCAACCTCGGCGGCGCGCTGTTCTTCGGCGCGTACATCGGCTTCCAGTTCGTCGTGATGCTGTACCTGCAGCGAGTGCTGGGCTGGTCCGCGCTGCAGACGGCGCTGGGCTTCCTGCCGGCGGCGCTGATCGTGGCGTTCGGTTCCCCGCGCATCGAGCCGCTGATCGACCGGCTGGGCACGCCGCGCACGATCTTCGCGGGCGTGGTCGCGCACGTCATCGGCTACGCGCTGTTCCTGCGCATCGACGAGCACTCGGGCTACGCGGGCAGCGTGCTGCCCAGCATGATCCTGCTCGGCATCGGCTTCACGCTGGCGTTCTCGTCGCTCAACATCCAGGCCACGGCGGGCGTCTCGGACAACGAGCAGGGCCTGGCCGGCGGTCTGCTCAACACGTCACTGCAGGTGGGCGGGGCGATCGGCCTGGCGGTGGTGACGGCGGTCCTGACCGCCAACGGCGGCCGTGAAGCGTCACCGGCGGCCCTGCTGACCGGGCTGACACCGGCGTTGACCGTGGTCACCGGGATCGCGGTGCTGGGCCTGCTGGTCGCGGCGAGCGGTCTGGTGGCCCGGAAGCGGACCGTCGAGGAGCCGGTCGTCGAGGAGGAGTTGCTCGCTCTCGCCGACTGAGCCGGCTGATCGGGAAACGCGGAAGGACCACCATCGTCGGGGATGGTGGTCCTTCCGCGTCGCTCCGGCGCCGGAATTCGTCGGTGCCCTCCGGGAGCGTGGAAAACGGGGGCTGCTCAGACCGGGACGGCCACCGCTCGCCGCGGCCCGTGGAAGCGCAGGGCCGCCACCGCGGTCAGCGCGATCCCCGCTGCCGCCAACAACACCGCCGTACGCAGACCGTCCACTGTGGCCACTCGAAGGGCCTCGCCCGGCAGCCCGTGCGTGCCCGCGTTGGCCACCGCGACGAACACCGCCAAGCCCACCGAGCCGCCGACCTGCTGGGCCGTCGACGCCACCCCGGACGCCACCCCCTGGTCGGCCGCCGGGATCCCGGCCGCCGCCGCGCCGAACATCAGCGTGTAGCCCGCGCCCTGGCCCAGGCCCAGCACCACCAGGGCCGGTACCAGCGCCAGGTAGGACGCCTCCAGCGTCATCGACAGCCCCAGGACCACCGCGCCGGCGCCGCCGACGACCAGGGAAGCCACCAGCGTCGCGCGGGTTCCGCAGCGGGTCGCCAGCCGGCCCGCGGCCTGGGAGCCGGCCGCGATCGCCACCATCGGCACGCCGAAGGCCAGTCCCGTCGCCAGTGCGCCGTAGCCGTGCACGCCCTGGAAGTACCCGGTCAGGAAGTACAGCAGCGTGCCGAACGTGCCCATGTACAGGAACGTCACCACCACGCCGGTGCCGAGGTTGCGGTCCCGCAGCAGCCGCGGCGGCAGCAGCGGGTCGCGGCTCCGGCGTTCGATCGCGGCGAACGCGGCCAGCAGCGCGAGCCCCGCCGTCGCCGTGCCGAGCACCACGGCCGACGTCCAGCCCAGCTCCGGGCCTTCGACCAGGGCGAACACCACCAGCGTCGTGCCGAGTGTCGCGGTCAGCGCGCCGGCGAGGTCGAACCGGCGGCCGGGCTCCCGGGCCGGATCCCTGGCCGGCAGCGGAAAGGCGAGCACCGCGGCGGCCGCGGCCAGCGGGACGTTCACGAAGAACACCGCCGCCCAGCCGAACGCCTGCGTCAGCACCCCGCCCAGCAGCGAGCCGAGGATCATGCCGCTGCCGCCCGCCGTGCCCCACACCGCGAACGCGCGGTTGCGTTCGCGGCCGGCCGCGAAGGAAGTGCTGACCAGCGTCATCGTCGCCGGGAAGAGCAGCGCGCCGCCCAGGCCCTGGCCGGCGCGGGCCGCGACGAGCAGGCCGGGGTCTCCGGCCAGCCCGCCGGCCAGCGACGAACCCGCGTAGAGCGCACACCCCAGTGCGAAGACCCGGCGCGGGCCGAACAGGTCGCAGGCCCGCCCGCCCAGCAGGAGCGCCCCGCCGAAGGCCACGGCGTAGGCGCTCACCACCCACTGCAGGCTCTGGGCGCCGAACCCGAGGGCACGGCCGATGTCCGGCAGGGCCACGTACACGATGTTGTAGTCGAGGGAGATGATCAGCTGCGCGAAGGCCAGCAGGGCCAGCACCGCGCCCGGGCGGCGGCTCATCGCGCCACTCGCTCGTCCGTGCCCGGCACCTTCGCGCCTGCGATGGCGATGCGGTTCCACGTGTTGATCGTGAAGATCAGCGCGAGTAGCTGGGCCAGTTCTTCCTCGCCGAACTGCTCGAGCGCCCCGGCGTAGACGTCGTCGGGGACGCCACCTTCGTGGATGAGCGTGACCGCTTCGGTCAGCGCCAGCGCGGCGCGCTCCTTCTCGCTGAAGAAGTGCCCGGCCTCGTGCCACACGGCGACCATGTGCAGCCGCTCCTCGCTTTCGCCGGCCTTGCGGGCGTCGGAGGTGTGCATGTGCAGGCAGTACGCGCAGCGGTTGAGCTGCGACGCGCGGATCTGGACCAGCTCGACCAGTGCGGGGTCGAGCCCGGCGCGGGCGGCGGCGTCGAAGCCGATCAGGGCCTTGAAGGCCTTCGGGGCGGTCTTGGCGAAGTTGATGCGGGAGTTCGTCATGACCAGAAATCTAGGGCCGGTTTGACCTCCGTATAGGGTGCACTTCCGTGGCAAAAGAGTGGGTCAATTCGGGGGAGCGGCTCGGCGCCGACCTGCACCTGGAGCTGACCGGACCCGGCGGCAAGCGCGCCGCGCTGATCACCGCCCTGCGGGACGCCGTCCGCGCCGGGCGGCTCGCTCCGGGCACCCGGCTGCCGCCCTACCGGTCGCTGGCCGCCGACCTCGGCCTGGCCCGCAACACCGTCGCCGACGCCTACGCCGAACTGGTCGCCGAAGGCTGGCTCACCGCCGTCCAGGGCTCCGGCACCCGCGTCGCCGAGCGCGCCGAGCCCCTCAAGCCGGTCCGGGCGCCGGCTCGGAAGCCACCGGCGTCGAACCCGGCGTACCACCTCCGCCAGGGGCAGCCGGACGCGACGTCGTTCCCGCGCACCGAATGGCTCGCCGCCGCGCGCCGCGCGCTGAACGTGGCCCCGCACGACGCCTTCGGCCCCGGCGACCCGCGCGGCCGCCCGGAGCTGCGGGAGGCGCTGGCCCAGTACCTCGCGCGGGCCCGTGGCGTGCGGACGTCACCGGAGCGGATCGTCGTGTGCTCGGGGTTCGCCCACGCCCTGCGGCTGCTGTTCCCGGCCGTGTTGCGGGGACCGCTCGCCGTCGAGTCCTACGGGCTCGCGTTCCACCGGTCGATCTTCGCCACCGCCGGCGTGCCGACGATCCCGCTGGCCCTGGACGAACACGGCGCGCGCGTCGAAGACCTCGACGTCCCGTCGGTGCTGCTGACGCCCGCGCACCAGTTCCCGACCGGCGGCCCGCTGCACCACGACCGCCGCACCGCGGTCGTCGGGCACGTCCGCGCGACCGGCGGCGTGCTCATCGAGGACGACTACGACGGGGAATTCCGCTACGACCGCAAGCCGGTCGGCGCGGTCCAGGGCCTCGACCCCGAGCACGTCGTCTACGCCGGTTCGGTCAGCAAGAGCCTCTCGCCCGCGGTGCGCCTGGGCTGGCTGGTGCTCCCCGCGCACCTCGTCGACCCGGTGCTCGCGGTGAAGGGCGAGCGCGAGGCGTGGGCGGGTGTGCTCGATCAGCTGACCCTGGCCGAGTTCCTGACGTCGGGCGCGTACGACCGGCACATCCGCCGGATGCGCCAGCGCTACCGCCACCGCCGCGACCAGCTGGTGACGGCGCTCGCCGAGCGGGCACCGCACGTGACACCCACGGGCATCGCCGCCGGCCTGCACGCCGTCCTGCGGCTTCCGCCGGGCACCGAGAAGGCCGCGCTGAAGGCCGCGGCCTGGCAGGGCCTGGCGCTGGACGGGCTGGCGGCCTTCCGCCACCCGGACAGCACGATGTCCACAATGGACGGATTGGTCGTCGGCTACGCGACGCCACCGGAACACGCTTACCCGGCGGCCCTCGACGCGCTGTGCCGCGCGCTGCCGCCGGCGTGAGGACTACCCGACGATGTCGATCTCGAAGGGCTCGGCCGCGCTGTAGTTGATGTCGGCCCACAGCGCACCCGGCAGGTCGTAGCGCCGGTGCGAAGTCAGCTTCGAGTCGTACCCGCCCGTCTGGGTGGGGTTGTGGCCGATGCCCTGGTGGTCGCTGCCCCAGGCGTAGATGTCGCCCACCCACATCGGGTTCGCGAAGCCGTCGCCGCCGAGGCGCGGGCGGATCACGACCGCCGCGGCGGGGCTGCCGGACAGGAACACCCGCACCGCGTTCTCCGCGGCGTTCGGCGGGGTGACGGTGATGCGTTCCATGATCTCCACTCCACTCGCAGGGCCGTCCACTCCGGGCCAGTAGTCGGCGACGGACGACAGGTCGTAGCCCGGGGCGACGTTCCCGCGGTACTGCTTGGCGATCGCGCCGGCGGGGATGGCGGGATCGCCGTCGTAGCGGGCGATCCAGTAGTGCGGCTCGGCGACGCCGGCGGCGGAGAACGCCGCCCGCACCGACGGCCAGGTCGAAAGGTTGCAGTAGACCGTCGGGTCGGCGCCCGCCGCGCGGCGCATCCGGACCCAGCCCGGCGCCTCGGCCGGGGTGGCGTCGCCGGGCTCGACGTCGAGGACGTGCCCGTCGTTCGTGCCGGCCTTCTTGACGATGGTGACCTTGACCGCGTGGGGGAACCGCGCCCAGTCCGCCGGCGTCCAGGGGGCCAGCTTGATCCGGTCGATGTAGCCCGCGACCATCCGGGCGTCCGCGGGGATGTTCGCGGCCGTCACCGCGTCGTACATCGTGCGCACGGGTTCGGCCTCCGTTCGGTGCCGTATCGCCGGGGAAAGGACGGCGAAATCGTTTTCACGGGCCGTCATCGTGCAATTACCCGCGTGGGACGGTCGTCAAGCGGAAAGCGCGACACCGCAGCGTGAATCACCAAAACGGCTGCACGTGGGCCGCCCTTCACCGCAGGCTCACGCGCCGATGGTGACGTTCTGCTTCCGGTACTGGCTTCCCGCTCACCCGGCTGGCAAGCTGCCAGCACCTCACGAGGGAAGGACGTGCATTGGCGGCACACCCGGCGCGGGCCCGGCGGATCGACGCTCGGGTCGTCGTCCTGAGCGCGCTGCTCGTGGTCGCGCTGCTCGCATGGGCCGGGTTCGACTACCTGAGGAACCGGCTGGCCGGCAGCGGCTGCGACACCACCACCCCGGTGCACGTCACGGCCGCGCCGGACATCGCGCCGGTGCTGACCGCGCTCGCCCGGACCGTCCCGGAGCGGGACTGCTACTCCGTGGAGGTCACCGCGAGCCCGTCGACGGCCACCGCGACGGCGCTGGAGGCCAACGGCGCGAACGGCCCCGACGTCTGGGTGCCGGAGTCGAGCACCTGGCTGCTGCAGGCCCGCGACGGCGGCGCGTGGAACCTCCCCGAGTCCGGCCAGCCGGTGGCGAGCTCGCCGGTGGTGCTCGCGCTGACCGACGACGTCGCGAAGCAGGCCGGCTGGCCGGGGAAGTCGCCGTCGTGGTCGGACGTGCTCGCCGGGAGCCCGGTCGGGCTGCCCGATCCGGGCCGGGACCCGGCCGCCATCGGCGCGCTGATCGGCCTGCAGCAGGTGACCAAGGACGCGCCCGACCCGGCCGCGGCCTTCACCGAGGAGATCCGCAAGCTCTCGGCGGTGAAGCAGCCGTTCACCGCGTGGCCGGCGTCGGAGCAATCGGTGCTGGCCCGCAAGCTCGTCGCCGCCTACCCCGCTGCCGGCGTGCCGAGCTTCGACTACCCGTACGTCGTGCTGCCGCGGGCCTCGGAGGCCTCGCGCTCGGCGGCCGAGCGGTTCCTGCGGCTGCTGCTCGACCAGACCGCGACCAAGGCGTTCGCGGACGGCGGGTTCCGGACGCCGTCCGGGCAGCTGCTCGGCGACCGGCCGCGCGACACCCGCACGAACGCCGCCCCGCGCCCGGCCGGGCCGCCCACGCCCGAAGCGATGTACGGGGTGCTCCAGGCGTGGGCCGGGGCGAACCTCAGCGCCCGCGTCCAGGTGCTGCTCGACGTCTCCGGCTCGATGGCCGCCACCGTGCCCGGCACCGGCCGCAGCCGGATGGCGCTCACGCTCGAAGCCGCGACGCAGGGGCTCGGGCTGTTCAAGCCGACGACCGAGATCGGCCTCTGGCTGTTCTCGACCAAGCTGGACGGGCCCAAGGACTACAAGGAACTGCTGCCGATGCGGCCGATCTCCCAGCAGCTCGCCGCGGGCGGGGTGGCGACACTGCAGGCGGTCAAGCCGAAGCCCGGCGGCGCGACCGGGCTGTACGACTCGATCCTCGCCGCCTACCAGAACGCCCGGCAGAGCTGGCAGCTCGGCCGGATCAACGTCGTCGTCGTGCTCACCGACGGCCGCAACGAGGACGACGACTCGATCGGGCTGCCCGGCCTGCTCGCCGAGCTCGGCCGGCTGCAGGACCCGCGGAAACCGCTGCCCGTGATCGGGATCGGCATCGGCCCGGACATCGACGCGAGCGAGCTGCGCCAGGTGTCGGCCGCGACCGGCGGCGAGTCCTTCACCACGCCCGACCCGCGCAAGATCTCCGACGTCTTCTACCAGGCACTGAGCAAGCTCATGTGCCAGCCGCCCGCCTGCAAGAAGTGAGGACGCCCGTGTTGGTGCAGATCGAAAAGCCCGCGCCCCGGGTGGCGCGAAGACCGTCCGCGCTGGTCCTGGCGGCGTTCGTCGCCGGGGTCGTGCCGTTCGCGCTGCACACGTGGGCGGCGCTGCACGGGAACTTCGCCCAGGACGACTTCGTCATGACCTACCGGGCCGCCTTCGCCGGGCCGTTCGACCTCGGCTACCTCTTCCAGGACTACCACGGGCACCTGATGCCCGGCGGGTTCTTCCTCGCGGCCGTGATGACGTGGTGGGCGCCGCTGAACTTCCCGCTCATGGTGGCGCCGCTGCTGCTGATGCGGGCGGTCGCGACGGTGCTGTTCTGGTGCCTGCTGGTGCGCTGTTTCGGCCGTCGCTGGGCGATCCTGGTGCCGTTCACCGTGTTCACGGCCTCGACGTTGCTGCTGGTCCCGCCGCTGTGGTGGGCTTACGGTTCCCAGGTCGTCCCGGTGGTGCTGGCGGCCGCCGGCGCCTTGTACTGGCACGTCCGCTACCTGCGCGAAGGTGGCCGCTGGTGGATCGGCACGTTCGCCTGGACGCTCTTCGGGCTCGCGTTCTACGAGAAGGCCGCGGTGGTCCCGGTGCTGCTGGCCGCGGTGACCGTCCTGCTCGGACAGTCCTTCCGCGACCGGTGGCGCTACTGGGCGGGACACGCGGTGCTGCTGCTCGCGTTCGTCGCGGGCTACCTCGCGCTGACGTCGAGCCAGGTGACCCCCGGCGGTCCGCCGATGACCGCCGGCACCGTCGCCGACCTGACCGGCCGGATGCTCGGCGACACCTTCCTGCCGGGGCTGGCCGGCGGGCCGTGGTCGGGGCCCGGCCCGGGCGCGACCTGGGCGCCTTCGCCGTTCGCGGTCGTGGTCCTGCTGCTCGTCGCGGCCCTGGCGCTGCTGGTGGCCGGCGTGCGCGTGGGTGGCCGCCGGGCCTGGCGGGCGTGGGCGCTGCTCGGGCTGCTGTTCGCGGTGGACGTCGGGCTGCTGGCCCTGACGCGGCTGCGCGAAGTCGGCCCGGCCGCCGGTGACGACCCGCGGTACCTCGCCGAGCTGGCGTTCACGGCCGCCCTGTGCGGAGCTTTCGCTTTCCTGACGCCGGACGGGATGGGGCCATCCGGCGGTACGCGTGAACGGCCGATCGCGCTGATCGTGTGCGTGCTTCTGCTCGCCAGTTCGGTGGTCGGTTTTTCCCGGCTTTCCCCGGCGATGCGGTTCGACCATTCCGGGCAATACCTCGCCAATGTGCGCGCGGCCGTCGCGGAGGATCCGGATCTGGTTTTCTACGACAACTTCGTGCCGTCCGATGTCGTCCACGAGTGGTTCGGTGCGGATTCGCAGGCGTCCCGGGTCGTCGGCCTGGTGCCCGGTACGCACTTCGACCAGCCGACGAACCGGATGCACCTGCTCGACGCGACCGGCACGCCCCACCTGATCACCGGGGTGGCCGCGGAGTCCCGCGGCGTGCCGGGGCCGCTGCCGGACTGCGGGTACACGGTCGGCGAAACACCGCTGAGCGTCCCGCTCGACACCCCGCTGCTCGGCCGGCACCTGCTGAAGATCGACTACTACACCTCCGACGGCGGTGAAGGGCTGGTCGACCGGACGCCGGTGTGGTTCCAGCCCGGGCTGCACTCGCTGTACCTGCCGGTGGACGGCCTGTTCGACCACATCGGCGTGCGGCTGTCGAGCCCGGGCGTACCCGTGTGCGTCCCGCGGATCGAGGTCGGGAAGCCGGTGACTCAGTAAGGGTCGTACGGGCTGTCGTGCCCGGCCAGCCGGGCCAGCGGCCACAACCGCAGCCGCAGCAGCACCTTGATCCCGACGTTGCGCGCGAACCACGGCAGCTGCGCCAGCAGGCGCAGGCGGTCTGCCGTGGACGGTGGCGCCAGCCGGAACCGCGCCAGCGACGTGGTGCGGTCCAAATAGCGGTACCGCCGTCCGAAGAGGACTTTCGCGATCGTGCCGAGCGTGACGCCGATGGAGGAAAAACAGTCGTGGACCAGGATTTCCGCCCCCGGCGGCAGGTGCGCCGACCAGCGCAGGTCGTCGGTGTAGGTCCAGTAGTCGTGCTTGCCGTCGATGTAAAGCAGCTGTATGGCCCGATCCCAGTCAGGGCGCAGTTTCGTGCTGTAACCGGCGACGAGCTCGACGACGTCGTCGAGCCCGGCCCGCCGGATGTTGCGCTCGAAGAGCTGGCGCGTCGGCGATCCGCCGAACAACCGGCCGTCCACGAAGGGGTCGACGGCGATCACCGTGGCCCCGACCGTGCGGGCGGCGGCGCCGAGGATGATCGTGGATCTGCCCTGGTGGCTGCCGATTTCCAGGATGACGTCACCCTTTTCGAGGCGGCACGCGGCCTGCCACAGCGCCTCGCCCTGCGCGCGCGTCATCCAGCCCTTGACCGGCTCGGCCAAAGCCCACGCGTCGGCGAAATCTTCCGTGCTCAGTTCGGTAGTGATGGCGCACCTGCCCAGGGAAGTCGGGGGCCGGGGAAAATCGTCGGCACATGGTAGCCAGGTTTCGGCTTAGTATCTACCGGATGGTAACCAGCACCCGCGAACGGACCCGGGACGACGCTCCGCCCGTGGAGCGCGGCCGGAAGTTCTCGGTGGGCGCGTTCCTCCGCCGTCCGAGCACCTGGATCGTGCTGGCCCTGACCACGTTGTCATTCCTGCAGATGCCGGGGAAGACGACGTTCGACACCAAGCTGGACCTCGCCGTCGACCCGCTCGCCTTCCTCGGGCGCGCCCTGCACCTGTGGAACCCCCAGGCCACCGCGGGGGAACTGCAGAACCAGGCCTACGGCTACCTGTTCCCGATGGGCCCGTTCTTCGCGCTGTGCCAGGCCGCCGGCGTGCCCGCGTGGATCGCGCAACGGCTGTGGGGCGCGGTCCTGCTGTCGGCCGCGTTCGGCGGCGCCCTGCTGCTGGCGCGGGCGATGAAGATCGGCACCGAGCGCACGCGGCTGATCGGCGCGCTCGGATACGCGCTCGCGCCGCGCATGCTGACCGAAATCGGCGGTCTGTCCGCGGAGATGCTGCCCGCGGTGCTGCTGCCCTGGGTGCTGGTGCCGCTGGTGCGGGCCGGGGCGATCGGCTCGCCGCGGCGAGCCGCCGGGCTGTCCGCGCTGGCCGTGCTGTGCATGGGCGGCGTCAACGGCGCGATGGTCGTGATGGCGCTCGTCCTGCCGGGACTGTGGCTGCTGACCCGCCGCTGGACGCGGGCGCACGTCGAGCTCGTGTTGTGGTGGTTCGTCTTCGTGATCGGTGCGACGCTGTGGTGGATCCTGCCGCTGCTGCTGCTCGGCGAATACAGCCTGCCGTTCCTGGACTACATCGAGTCCGCGACGAACACGACCGCGCCGATGTCGCTGTTCGAGGTGCTGCGCGGGACCAACCAGTGGGTCGCCTACGTCGTGCAGGGCACGCCGTGGTGGCCGGGTGGCTGGTCGCTGATCGACAACCCGGTGCTGATGCTCGCGACCGGGCTCGTCGCCGGCGTCGGCCTGTTCGGGCTGACCCGGCGCGGCCTGCCGGAGCGGCGGTTCCTCGTGCTCGGCGTGGTGACCGGGCTGACCCTGCTGACCATCGGCTACGTCGGCTCGCTCGACAGCCCGCTGGCCGAACAGGTCCGGCACCTGCTCGACGGGCCGCTCGCGCCGCTGCGCAACGTGCACAAGTTCGAGCCGGTGCTGCGGCTGCCGCTGATGCTGGCGTTCGCGCACGGCATCGCGAGCCCGGCCCGGGTGACGTCCGCGCGCCGGTTCCTGCGCCCGGCGCTGGGCCTGCTGCTGGTGCTGGTGATGGCGGCACCGGCGTGGCTGCTGAACCTGCGGTCCGGCCCGGGCTGGGACGCGGTGCCCGGCTACTGGTACGACGCTTTCGCCTACGTCGGCAAGGCCGATCCGAACGCGCGGACGCTGCTGCTGCCGGCCACCGGCTTCGGCGAGTACGACTGGGGCCGCACCGTCGACGAGCCCGCGCAGGCGATCGCGCGGAGCCCGTGGGCGGTCCGCAACCAGGTGCCGCTGGGCTCGGAAGGGAACACGCGGCTGATGGACTCCGTGGACGCGGCGCTCGCCGACGGCCGCGGCGACCCCGGGCTGGCCGCGCTGCTCGCCCGGTCCGGGTACCGGTTCCTGCTGCTGCGCAACGACATCGACCGGGAACGGAACACCGCGCCGCCCATCGCGACGCTGCGCGCCGGGCTGGCCGGGTCGCCGGACATCGTCAAGGCCGCGGAGTTCGGCCCGCTCGAGGTCTACGAAGTGCGGAAGCCGGTGCCGCTGGCCACCGCGACGTCCACCACGGACGTCCCCACCGTGAGCGGGGGTCCGGAGAACCTGCTGCCCCTGATGGACTCGGGTCAGCTCGACCCGGCGACGCCCACCGTGCTCACCGGCGACGGCGGCTCGCCCGGCGGCCCGCGGCTGGTGACCGACGGCCTGCGCCGGGCCGAGCGGAACGTCGGCGGCGTCCGCGACAACCTCAGCCAGACCCTGACCGCCGGCGAGGCCTACCGCCAGCAGCGCGCGGCGGGCGACCTGCTGCCGTTCCCGGGCCAGGAGCACCAGACCGTGGCCGCCTACCGGGGGATCCGCTCGGTGACGGCGTCGACGGCGGCGTCGTTCGCCGACGCCTTCGGCGGGTCCGATCCGTCGCACCAGCCGTTCGCCGCGATCGACGGCGATCCGCGCACCGCGTGGCACTCGTCGTCGTTCACCGGGCCGATCGGCCAGTGGCTCGAGGTGGAGCTGGACACCCCGCGGCTGGTGAACTCGGTCGAGCTGCAGATGGTCGACGACCTGCGGGTGGGCTGGCCGGCCACCCGGATCCGGATCACGACCGACAACGGCTCGGTCGAGCAGCCGGTGATCCGCGGCGCCGGGCCGCACGAGTACTCCGTCGCCGGCGGCGTCACCCGCACGGTGCGGATCACGCTGCTGTCGCTGGTGGTCGGGCGGCAGGACGGGAACGTCGGTATCGCGGAGCTGAAGATCCCGGACACCGAGCCGCAGCGCGCCCTGGAAGTGCCCGCGGACCTGCCGACCGGGCCGGCACCCGGGTTCGCGTTCACGCGCGGCCAGCAGCCCCGGTACGCGTGCCTGCCGCTGGGTGCCGCCGTGCAGTGCACCGCCGCCGCGGCCCGTGACGGCGAGGAACCCGACGGGATCCGGCGGTTGTTCAGCACCCCGGCCGAGCAGACGTACCTGGTCGGCGGCACCGTGCTGCCGGCGGGCGGCGGGCGCAACCCGGTGTCGCTGCCCGGTGTGACCGTGGCGTCGACGTCCCAGCTGGCCGGCGACCCGGCGGCCGCCGGGTTCGCGGCCGTGGACGGCGATCCGGGCACGACGTGGCGCCCGGACATCACCGATCTGCGGCCGGCGCTGACGCTCGGGTGGACGTCGCCGAAGCGGATTTCGGGGCTGCACATCGAGGTTTCGCCGTCGAGCGGGGCCCGGGCGCCGCGGCAGGTGGAGCTGACCGGCCGGACGGGGACGCGCTCGGTGCAGCTCGACGCGGGCGGGTCCGCGTCCTTCGAGCCCCTGGACACCGACCAGCTGCAGATCACGCTGCCGGGCGACGACGACGATCCCGCGGCGCGCGCGGTGGTGGGCATCGGCAGCCTGGCGCTGTCCGGGAGCGACGGCCTGCTCCCGGCGCCGGACCCGGCGTTCACGGTGCCGTGCGGCTCGGGCCCGAACGTCCACCTCGACGGGCTCGACTACCGGACGTCGGTGCAGGGCAAGCTGTCCGACATCACCGCGCACCGGCCCCTGTCCCTGGGGATGTGCCGGGATTCGGAGGGCGGCATCGCGCTGCCGGCGGGCGGGCACGAGCTGCGGACGGACCGGTCGGAGTCGTTCGTGGTCCAGGACCTGTGGCTGCGCCCGTCCGCGACGGTTGCGCCGCCGGTGCACCGCGCGGTCCAGGTGGGCAGCTGGGACGCGGCGTCGCGGTCGGTGACGGTGGGGCCGGGCGCGGAGGCGGTGCTGGCGGTCCCGGAGAACGCCAACGCGGGCTGGACGGCCACTTTGGACGGTCAGCAGCTGACCCGCACCCGCGTGGACGGCTGGCAGCAGGCGTGGATCGTCCCGGCGGGCGGGGGCGGGGTGGTGTCGCTGTCGTTCACCCCGGACGCGCACTACCGGCTGAGCCTGCTGGTCGGCGCGGCGGCGGTGCTGGCGCTGCTGGTGGGCGTGGCGTGGCCGGCGCGCCGTCGCCGGTTCACGATCTCGGCGGGCGGCGCTTGGACACCGGTGGTGCTGATCGGGCTGCTGGTCGCGCTGGGCGGGATGCTGCCGGTGGTGCTGCTGATCGCGTGCCTGCTGGCCCGCCAGTTCTCGGAGCGCGCACCGAGGTTCCTGGCCTTCGGCGGCATGGCGGTGGCGGCGGGCGTATCGGTGACGGGCCGCGTCCTGGGCCACGGCCAGGACTGGGCGTACGGCCCGGTGACCCAGGCAGCGTTGTTGCTGGCCGCGGCGGCGATGGTGGCCACGTGCGTGGACTGGTTCGTCCGCAAGGAAAACCCCACCGAGCCCACCCCCTGACCCGCCGGTCCTCCCGGCACGCATGCAGTGAATGACTCATTCCTGGCGTCCGACGCCAGGAATGAGTCATTCATTGCGGTGGGGATTCACTGCGTCGGGGCCGGAGCTCCAGGAGGGCGCCGGCCGCGGCCAACGCGCCGGCGGTGCACGCCGCCGCCGTGACCACCTGGGTGGGTGAACCGTGCAGCCACGTCGTGATCAGCAGTGCCTCCACGCCGACCGCCGACCACATCAGCACCGTCACGCGGCGGTCGCCGTCCGCCAAGCGGGCGTACAGCAGGATCTGGACCAGCGCCAGCATCGAGCCCGCCAGCGCGAACGGCCACACCGGCATCGTGCTCCCCGTGTACTTGGCGCCGCCGATCACCGCGAGCAGCGAAGGCCCCAGCACCAGCGAAACCAGCAACACCAGAGCGTCCAGGCAGCCGCACACGGCCAGCGCCACCGGCAGCACCCGGCGGCGGCGGTCGGAGACGGCGAACCGCGGCAGGACCAGCACCCCCACCGCCTGCGGCAGCCAGTACGCGATCTTCGTGACGATCGCCCCCAGCGCGTACTCACCCGCCTGCGAAGACGGCAGCGTGTGGCGGGCCAGCACCAGGTCCAGGTTCACCAGCAGCACCAGCGCCAGCATCGCCTGCGCCGTGTGCAGCACCTCGCCGCCGTGGCGGTCGGCCCAGCGGGGACGCGGGCGGCCGCAGATCTGCCAGCCCGCGACGACCACCGCCAGCGAACCGATCGCCGTCCCGGCCAGCGCCCCGGTCGGGGACCCCGAAATCACCAGCCCGGCCAGCGATCCGCCGACCTTGCCCACCCCCTCCAGCGCGATCAGGCCGGAAAGCACGGCGAACCGGTGGCTGCCCTGCAGGAGACCGTGGAACACCCCCAGCAGCGTCAACGGCCCGAGCGCCGCCGTCACCAGCAGCGCCGGGGCCAGCGATCCCAGGTGCAGCAGGAGCACCAGCAACGGGCTCAGCGTCAACGCCGTCGTCGCGACGATCGCGCTCGTCACCAGGCCGAGCGCGAACAGCGAACCCTGGGACAGCGACGGCGAGCGCGCCACCCGCAGTGCCACCACCGTCTGCAGGCCCATCGCCGGGACGACGCCGATCACCAGCACCGCCAGCAGCGAGCTCAGCTCGCCGAACGCGCCGGGCGCGAGGATCCGCGCGGCCGCCAGGCTCAGCACGTAACTGGCCGCGTTGTTGCCCGCGAGCGCGAGCGAGACGAGGATCGCCGCGACCCGGTTGCCGGTCCGGGCCGGGACTTCGGTGTCTACGCTCAACGGCGGGCTCCCATTACCGGCGGGTAATGACCAGGGACGATAACCGCGCGCGCAACGGAAAGGAAGGGCCGTGAACGCACCGAGCAGCCGGGCGGCCCTCCCCGTGCTGTCGGCCGCGTTGGCGTTCGCCGTCTGCGCGCCCCTGCTCGGGCGCGGGTTCGTCCTGAGCTACGACATGGTCTTCGCGCCACGGCAGTACTTCGTGCCGGACGCCTTCGGGGTCGGCGACACGCTGCCGCGGTCCGTCCCCGCCGACGCCGCCGTCGCGCTCGCCACCACCGTGCTGCCCGGCGACATCGTCCAGAAGATCGTCCTGCTCTCGGCCGTCTACTTCGCCGCCTTCGGCGCGGGACGGCTCGTCCCCACCGAGCACCTGGGCACCCGGCTCGTCGCGGCGACGGCCTACGCCTGGACGCCGTACTTCGCCGAACGGCTGTTCATCGGGCACTGGCCGCTGCTCCTGACGTACGCGGCCCTGCCGTGGATCGTCGGCGCCGGGCTCGCCGTGCGGGCGCGCGAACCCGGTGCCCTGCCGAAGCTGGTGATCGCCTGCGCTCCGGCCGTGCTGACCCCGCCGGGCGGCGTCCTCGCGGCGGCCGTCGTGGTCGTGGCCGCCGGTTCGCGACGGCTCCGGCAAACGGTTCCGATCGCGCTCGTGCTCAACCTGCCCTGGCTGGTCCCGACGTTCCTCGACGCCGGCGGCGCGTTCTCCGACCCGGACGGCGTCACGGCGTTCAGCGCCCGCGCCGAAAGCTGGGGCCCCGCGCTGCTCAGCGTGCTGGGCCTCGGTGGCATCTGGAACGCCGAAACGGTGCCGGAAAGCCGGGCCGTGCCCCTGGTCCCGGTGCTGACGCTCATCGTCGTCGCCGTGGCGATCGCCGGGCTCCGGCCGCTCGCCCACCGGTGGGGGAAGGCGCCGGTGCGCTCCTTGACCGCGCTCGGCGTCCTGGGTGTTCTCCTGGCTTCACTGGCGACGTTGCCGGGTGGGGACACGCTGCTCACCGCGGCGACGCGGTACGTGCCTGGCGCCGGACTGCTGCGGGACGCCCAGAAGTGGGTGGCGTGGTGGGCCCTGCCGCTCGCCTTGGGCTTCGCGCTGGCCGTCGAAGCCGCCGCGGCGAAGCTGCAAACCGCCGGGGGACGCGCCGGATTGGTGACGGCGGCGGTCGTCTTCCCGCTGCTGACCATGCCGGACCTCGCGTGGGGCGGCTGGGGACGGCTCGGCACCGCGCAGTACCCGGACGACTGGGCGGCGGTGTCCGGACAGCTCGGCGACCGGCCCGGTGACGTGCTGGCGCTGCCGCTCTCGGCGTTCCGCGGGTTCGCGTGGAACGCCGATCGCACCCAGCTCGACCCGGCGCCGCGCGTGCTGCCGAAACCCGTGCTGATGGACGACACCCTGCAGGTCGGCGCCGAGCGGATCGCCGGTGAGGACCCGAGGATCGGCGACGTCCGCGCCGCGACGTCCGCGCGGGAGCTCACCGACGCGGGCATCGGCTGGATCCTCGTCGAACACGGGACACCCGGCTACGTGGATCCGCGGTTGCTCGCCGGCGCGACGCCGGTGTGGTCGGGCGACTGGTTGACGCTGTACCGGACCCCGGGTGAGCCCGCGGTGAAAGCGGTCTCGTGGACGCCCGCCTTGCTGGCGAACGGAGTAGCGCTCACGTTGCTGTGCGTCGCAGTGTTGTGCCGCATGTTACCGATGCGTACATTGGGCCGCGGCGGGATTCTCCCGCCGCGGAAGGAGTGACTCGTGGGCACGGTCATCGGCGCGATCGTCGCCGTCATCATCGGCGGCGGAGCGGCGACCGCGGGCGGTTTCGCCCTCATCCAGGGCGCGGACCCGGACACCGCCGCTCCGGTGCAGCAGAAGCTCAACGCGCAGGTGAAGTTCAACCCTGCCGACCACCCGCTCAAGCTCTACGGGGACCGCTGAGGCGCGTGACCCGGCTCGCCTCCGACCACGCCCACCGCGTCGTCGGGCTCTACGGCGACCCCACCGTTTCCTGGAGCATCCTCCTCGAAGCGGAACTCGGCGCGCCCGCACCGGAACCGGAGAAGCTCCGTGCCCGGCTGGCGGCCGCGGTCCAGCAGTACCCGCACCTCGGTGCGGTGCCCGGAATCGAGCGGCTCACCGATCTGGCCGCCGTGCGGGACCGCTTCGCCTCGGCGCCCTACGAACGCGGCGCGCCCCTGGTGCGCGTCGCCGCCGGTGAGCGCACGCTCCTCATCGCCGCGCACCACGGCGCCCTCGACGGCCTCGGCCTGCTCGCCCTGCTCGGTATCCTCCTCGACGTCCCGGTTTCTTCGGCCGCGCGCGGGATCGGCGAACGCACGGGCGGCAAACCCTTTGTGGTTTCGGCCCTCCAGCGGCTCGCTGAGGCGCTTTTCGCCCCACCGGGCCGGATCACGCCCGAACACGGGCAGGCGGCCGTCGGGGACGTCTTCGTGGCCTGCGACGAGCCGGGCCTGCGGCTCGGGGCCGCGGGGTTCGTCGCGGCCGCCGCGAGCGCCACCGAACGCTGGAACCGCGCGCACGGCGCCCGCACCACCCGTGTCGTGGCCGCGCTGGGCGCGTCACGGCGGTCCGGCGCGGCGCCGGAACCGGTGCACGACAGCGCGTTCTTCCGGCTGCGGCTGCCGCGCGGCGCGGACGTCGCCGCGGTGCTGCGGGCCCAGCCGCCGGAGCCGGATTTCCCGGCGCGCAGCAGCCGGCTCGCCCGGCTGGGCACGCGGCTGCTGGCGAGCAGGCTGGGATCGACGTTCCTGGTGTCCAACCTGGGTGTGGTGTCCACCGCGGACACCGTGCGGACGCTGGCGTTCTACCCGGCGGCGAGCGGCCGCTCAGGCGTGGCGTTCGGCGTGGCGACGACCGGTGGCCAGACCACGGTCACCGTGCGGGCTCGCCGCAAGGACTTCGACGCGGCCGCGGCGGCTCGGCTCTTGGGTGAGTTCCGGGATGCGGTACGGGACCAGACGGCGCGACAATGACATGAATGACTCATTCCTGGCGTCCGACGCCAGGAATGAGTCATTCACTGCATCAGGTCGGCTGCTCGGCGAGCGCCGGGACCAGGGTGCGGGGCCGGGGGACGGGCTGCCCGGAGACGTCCCGCACCAGTGACGCGAACTGGCCGACACTGGCGTCCCAGCTGTACTTCCCGGCCCGCTCGGCGCCCGCCAAGCCCATTTCCGCGCGCCGCAGGCCGTCGGCGAGCAGGCCGTCGACCTGCGCGGTGAAATCGTCGAAGTCGTCGGCCAGCAGGCCGGTCCGGCCTTCCACAATGGACTCCCGCACGCCGCCGGCGGCGCGGTAGGCGACCGAGGGCACGCCGTGTGCCGCGGCTTCCATGATGACGATGCCCCAGCCCTCCTTGACCGACGGGCACAGGTGCAGCCACGAGCGCGCGAGGATCTCGTGCTTGGCCTGCTCGTCGACCCAGCCGTGCAGGACGACCCGGTCGGCGACCCCGCGCGAAGCCGCGTGGGCGCGCAGCACCTCGTCCCACGGCCCCTGGCCCACGACCTCCAGCCGCAGGGACGGCCAGCGCCGCGCGAGCCGCGCGACGACGTCGATGGCGTGCTCGATCCGCTTGTGCGGCACCAGCCGGCTCACCGCGACCAGCGTGGGCTCCCTGTCCCGTTCGGACGCGCACGGCGGTGGCGTGTCGAGGCCGTTCGGGACCACCGTGACGCGCTCGCGCCCGATGCCCAGTTCCGCCAGTTCCGCCTTGGTGACCTCGGAAACCGTGACGTAGCGGCACCGGCGGAACAGCCACGGCGCCAGCCGCGACTCGATCCACCAGCCGACCCGGCCCAGCGTCTCGCCGAGCGCGCTGATCCACTGTTCCCTGTGGACGTGGTGCACGAGCACCAGCACCGGGCAGCCGGCGACCAGCCGGGCGAAGAACGGCATGCCGTTCTGCACGTCCACCACGAGATCGGCGCGGGCCCGGCGGATGGCGCGCAGCGCGTGCGCGTAGACGCCGAACTTGTTGCCGCGCCGCCGGTAGCGGACGCCGTCACGCCACTCGCCCGCCGTCGCACCCGGGTAGGCGGCGCACTGGATCTCGACCCGGTACCCCGCTCTGGCCAGGCCCTCGGCCATCCGCTCGACGTACCGCTCCGAGCCGCCGCCTTCGGGGTGGCCGGTGTCGCGCCAGTTGAGGAGGAGCACACGAGGACGTTCCATCGGGTTATCCAAACTGTAGCGACGGTGCTAGGTTACTGGTGCGTACACCTTAGATGAACGTATTCGGGAAAGCGACGGTTCAATGGTAGGTAATCCGGTTATCGTCGCGACGGCGCAGCCGCATCGCGCCACGCTCCGCCGGTCGGTGACGCTGTTCCGGACATTCCTGACCGAACAGACCGACCCGGACGGCTTCTATTCCACGCTCGCCGCCGACTCCGTCCGGCAATTGGCGGCGCACACTCCGCTGGATGGCCGCACGGTGCTCGACGTCGGCGGCGGCCCCGGCTACTTCTCCGACGCCTTCCGCGCGGCCGGCGCGGTCTACCTCGGCCTGGACCCGGACGTCGGCGAGCTGTCCGCCCGCGGCGAGCCGGGGGAGAACATGATCCGCGCCAGCGGCACGGAACTGCCCGTGCGCAGCGGATCCGTGGACGTCTGCTACTCGTCGAACGTGCTGGAGCACGTGTCGCAGCCGTGGGTCATGCTCGCCGAGATGTGCCGGGTGACCAAGCCCGGCGGCACGATCTTCGCCTCGTTCACGCCGTGGTATTCGCCGTGGGGCGGCCACGAGACCGCGCCGTGGCATTTCCTCGGCGGCCACTACGCCCGGCAGCGTTATGCCCGGAAACTCGGGAAGCAGCCGAAGAACAAATTCGGGGAGAGTCTCTTTCCGGTTTCGGTCGGCGCCGCGCTTCGCTGGGCGAAGACGACGCCGCTCGCCGATTTCGTGGCCGGGTATCCGCGCTACCACCCGAGCTGGGCGATGTGGATCGTGCGGATTCCCGGCCTGCGTGAAATTGCGTCCTGGAATTTGGTCTTGGTCTTGCGCAAGAGTTAGCGGCCCGCGCCGACCGGTTCCCGGTGCCGCCGCGGCGGGGCCGGCGGGGCGGCCGGGCGCCGGCGGACCAGCACGAAGATCGCCAGGACGATCAGCACCCCGCCGCCGATGCCGAGCCAGAGCGGGCCGGTGCTCGACAGGAACTCCAGCTTGCCCTTGTTCTCGTCGATCTGGTCGACCATCTGCGCGATCGTCTTGCCGTTGTAGGCCAGCGTCCCGTCGAACACGACGGTGGGGTTGCCCGTGGTGGGCCGCAGTTCCTGGTGCTGCTGTTGCTGCTGCTTCACCTCGACGCCGGTGACCGGCTCCACCCACATGGTGTTGACCCCGCGGTAGTACAGGTCCGCGTCGACACTCGAGTCGGCGACGCCGACGAGCGAGCCGGGCACCGACTTCGTCTGGAGCTTGGTGTCCGGGATGTTCTGGACGAACTTGTAGGTCTCGACTCCGTTCACCTCCTCGGTGCCGGTGTACCGGGCGGTGACGGCGGTGCCGGTGTTGTCGTCGTAGACCTGGTAGTCCTTCTGCTCGGTGCCGAACGGGAACTTGAAGTTCAGGCCGGGCTGGGGCTTGTAGACGTTCTTCTCGGGCGGCTTCTCGCCGTCCTTGTCCGCCTTGTCCTTGAGCTCGGTGACGTAGCTGCTTTCCTTGGTGCACTTCGGGTCGGCATCCCCGCGCGGGTCGTAGCCCTCGGAAGTGCGCCGGTCGAAGCAGACCTGCCGCTTGCTCGCGGTGAGCACCGTGCCGTCCTCGTCGTCCTTGACCTGCACCGCGAGCAGCCAGACCGCGTAGTCGGTGCCCTCGTGCATCTCGGGCGAGGCGAAGTTCGCCTGCACGTGGCCGGTCGCGGTCAGCTTCCGGTTCTCGCGGATCTCGGTGACCGGGCCGGCGCCCTTGTCGGTCACGGCGAGGACCTTGCTCGCGGTGCCTTCCAGCACCGACGTCGAATCCTGGTCGAGCGGCACCTTGGCGAGCTTCGGGTAGACGTAGGTCGGCAGCAGCACCGCCCCGGCGATCGCGAAGACCCCCAGCGCCAGCAAGATCAGGCCGAAAGCTCGTCGCAACGGTCCTCCTGGGTCGTACTCCGGACACGCAAATTACCCGGCGGTAATCAGGTGCACGGATAGTGGCCCGCGCCACGTCGCGCGTCAAAGTGTGACCGGCGGTCACAGACGTCCGGTACGACCGGAAGGGCGCATGGGCGCGACCGTTCGGACCAAGCGGCCAAACATGTTTGTTCCCGGGCACAACGGGCACGGGCTCACCATCGGACGATCCCCCTGCCGCCGCGCCGGATCGCGAAGGAGAATTCCCCTTTTGCCCCAGGACCCATCGATGGTCGCCATCGCGGCGACCGCGCGCTGGCGGGCCCGGATCGTGGCGGCCGCCGCGAGCGCGGGGATCAGCATCGCCGACCCCCAGGCCGGCGTGCCCGGCATCCGGGTGCTGACGTGCGCCTCGGGCGCCCTCCAAGCGATCGTGCCCCGCCTGGCCCACGACACCCACCCGCCCCGCCCGGCGATCGGCGCCCATTCGGACTCGATCGCCGACCGCGAGCTGCGCGATGCCGTGGCGGACGTCGCGGCTCTGCTTTCGTTGCACGGCAACGTGGTCCTCGACCTCGACGCGGGCGGCCGCAAGCATCGCCCCGCCCGGCCGGACGTGGTGGTTTCGGCCGGTGTGGACCGTCCGCAGTGGACGGAGCCGGCGGTGACCCTCCCGGTGGGCCGGGACCGGCGCGGCGGCCCGCTCACGGTGGCGCTGACGGCCGGCCCGGGGTTCGAGGGAACGCTGCTGGAGCTGGCCCGCTTGGTCGACACCGACGCGGCTTAGCGCGGCCCGCCACGCGCTTGGAGGCCATCGCCGAGTCCGTGTCGGCCCACTGACCTGGCTAAACCTCGTCTTCGAGTTCGACCCACTCGAGCAGGTCGCCGGGCTGGCAGCCGAGCACCCGGCACATCGCTTCCAGGGTGCTGAAGCGCACCGCCTTGGCGCGGCCGTTCTTCAGCACGGCGACGTTGGCCGGCGTGAGCCCGATCTTCTCGGCGAACTCCCCGACGCTCATCTTGCGCTTGGCCAGTTCGACGTCGATGCGCACTACGATCGGCATCAGATGACCGCTTCCAGGTCGGACCGGAGGGTGGTGGCCTGCCGCAGCAGCGCGCGCATGACCAGCATCAGCAGGCCGATCACGGTGATCGCCACGGTCACCAGGAACAGCAGCATCGGCATCCCCGGGTCGTCCGCGTTGAAGCCGACGAACAGCAGCATCCCGGCGACCACCAGCCACGCGGCGGCGACGGCCCAGACGATCGCGTCGACCCACTTCAGGGACGCGGTGGTGAAGATCCGGTCCTTCTTGACCAGCGTCAGCAGCTTCCAGGTCGCGACGACCACCACCTCGGCGCACAGCACCAGGAACACCGCGATGGCGGTCAACGGCCAGCGCAGCGGAGCGTCGTGCGGGTTCTGCTGCGTGTGGTAGGCGATGCCGCCCGGCAGCGAGAGCGTCTGGAACACGACGAGGACGCCGAACAGCACCACGAGGAAAACTCTGAGCGCGGCGACGGCCCACTTCTCGGTAACCATGCGCCGACTATCGCGCTCTTCCTATCGAAAGTCAATCGGTAGTGATCGAAAGACGATCACACGGGCTCGGGTTCCAGGCGCACCGACTCCAGCGCGACGTACAGCTCGCCGATGTCGACCGGGTCGGTGAGGTCGCGTTTGGTCAGCTCCTGCACGCGGCGCAGCCGGTACCGGACCGTGTTGGGGTGCACGAACAGCCGGTCCGCGGCTTCCTTCGCCGAGCCGTGGCCGGCGAACCACGCCAGCAGCGTGTCGAGCAGGACCTTGCGCTCCGCGCCCGGCAGCGCGAGCACCCCGGCCAGGGCCGACCGGACGACGTCGCGGGCCATCCCGGGCGCGGCCGCGACCAGCGTCGTCACCGGCGAGTCGCCGAACACCACCACGCCGGCCGTCCCCGCCGGCAGCGAGCGGCGGGCGATCCGGGCCCGGTGCAGGGCGTCCGGGACGTCGGGGAACCCGGTGAACGGCTTGCTCATCCCGGCCGCCAGGGGCAGCGAACCGAGCACTTCGCGCAGCCGCCGGACGTCCTCGATCCGGTCGATCGCGACCAGGCCGGCCTCGCCGCCGGGCCGCCACGCCGACCGCCAGCGCCGCGCCCGCAGCAGCGCCTCGACGGAGTCGTGCTCGTCCGGCTCGACGCGCTCGGTGACCGCGGCGACGAACATGCCCGCGGTCGGCAGGCCCAGCTCGCGGGCGGCGGCCTCCATGTCCGCCTGGCCGGCGAGCCGGCCGCGCAGCAGGTCGTCCAGCAGCCGCGCGTTCGCGTGCGACGGCTCGGCCGCGACCTCCTCGTACGCGGTGGTCAGCGCGTCGGAGTAGAGGTCGATCGCCTTCCAGACGTAGGAGTTGATCTCGATCGTCCGGGTCGGGTTGAGGAACTCCGGGCCGGCGAGCTCGAGGAGTCCTTCGTAGACGAAGGTGCCGCCGATCCGGAACGCACGCAGCACCGCGGGCAGCGGGATGCCCTGGCGCGCCTGGGTGAGCCCGGTCTTGCGGGCGGCGTCGATGGCGAGGCCGTGGCCTTCGGCCAGCGCCGTCAGCGCGCGCTCGAGGTTGGCCCGGCAGACCTGCCGCAGTTCGCCGGGGTCGACGGCTTCCACCTGCCGGTAGAACTCGTCCTGCTCACTGAGCAGCCGGGCGAGGCGATCGGCGAACTCGGGGAGCCTGGCCAGCATCTCGCGCAGGAGCTCGCGGTGTTCGCGAGGTACCGGCCTGGCCAGAGCTTCGATGCCCATTTCCTCACTTTAGCTCGGGTTCGCCGCGTGGCACACGCACGAAGCTGAGCAAAATTCATGTCCGCCGGGTGCTCGACGTCGGCGGGTCGGCCGGCTCAGGCCGGTTTGCGGGCGGTCAGGTAGACGTGCGGCTCGGGGCCGGCGTCCGGGTGGTCGGGGACGAACTCGGCCTCGTCCTCGTGGACGATTTCGAGGCCCGCCGCCCGCAGCCGCTCCTTGAGGGGACCGGTGGCGAAACTGTACGCGCGGACCGGGTGGCCCAGGAAAACGATGTCCACTCCGTCGACGTCGGCGGGCACGGTGGCGAAGACGAGCAGGCCGCCGGGCTTCAGCCAGGTCGCGAGGCGGCCGATCATGGTTTCCTGCTCGGCCCGGGGGAGCTGCAGCATCGAGAAGAACGCCGTGATCGCGTCCCAGGTGCCGTCGGCGAAGGACAGTTCGCGCATGTCCCCGAGTTCGAACCGGGCGGCCGGCACCTGGCTGCGGGCGATCTCGACCATCTTCGGGGCGACGTCGTAGCCGGTGACGTCGTGCCCGGCGGCGACCAGCAGTTCCGCGGTCGGCCGCCCGGTGCCGGCGCCGAGGTCGAGCACCTTCGCCTCCGGCGGCAGGGCGGCGAGCAGGTCGGTGAGCGCGGCGCGCTGGGCGGTCGCGGTGCGGAAGGCGTGTTCGTAGTCCGTGCCGAGCGCGTCGAAGACCTCGGCGGCGGTTTCGGGGCGGGTCATGCTCGCCCACCCTGCCAGACCTAGGATCTCGCCGTGGCTGGTTTGCGGGGAGTCTTCGCCGGGTTCGGCAAGAGCCGGGCGTTCGCGGTGCTGGGGCGGGCGCTCGTGCCCGCCGACCGGGTGCTGCTGCGGATCAGCGGCGGCCGGGTCGGCGTCGGCGCGGCGGTCGGGCTGCGGACGTTGCTGCTCACGACGATCGGGCGGCGCAGCGGCGAGCCCCGCCAGGTGCCGCTGCTCTACGTCGAGCGGGCCGGCGGGTACGTCGTGATCGGCTCGAACTGGGGCGGCGAGGCCCACCCGGCCTGGTCGGCGAACCTGCTGGCTCAGCCGAAGGCAACGGTCGCGCTGGGTGGCCGGACCCTCGACGTCACCGGACGGCTCCTGACCGGGGACGAGCGCCGCGAGATGTGGGACGCGGTGGCGGCGTACTGGCCGGCGTACGACCGGTACGCCGTGCGGGCTTCGCACCGAGACATCCGCGTCTTCCTGCTCGAGCCGGTCAGCCGATGAGGTCGGTCTGCCGGATCCGGTACACCTGCAGCCGCAGGTTGTAGTACTTGTCGGTCTCGCCGACCCACTGCATGCCGAGCCGCTTGGCGACCGCGATCGCCCGCGTGTTGTTCGGCCGCGCGACGGCGAACAGCTCTTCGGTGTCCTGGGTGAAGGCCCACTCGATCAGCGCGGTGGCTGCCTCGGACGCGTAACCCTTGCCCCAGACGCCGGGGTTGAGCTGCCAGCTCAGTTCGAGGTCCTCTTCGAACGGCGGCAGCAGCCGGATGCCGAGGCCCCCGATCACCACGCCGTCCTCCTTGCGCTCGACGGCCCACCGCCCCCGCGGCGGCGGCAGGTTCGGCTGGGCCTCCTGCCAGGCGTGCAGCACCGCGCGCATCGCGCCGATGTCGCCGACGCGGTCCATGGCCGGGGTCAGCCAGTGCGTGACGTCTTCCGCGCCGTAGACGGCGAACGCGGCTTCGGCGTCGTCAGGCGTCCAGTCCCGGATCACGAGCCGGTCGGTGCTCAACGGGGTCTCCATACCAGGACGCTACGCCGGGAGGCCGGTGATTGTTCCCAGCCGAAGCGCGCAGAAGATGAACACTCACCCCTGGACGACGAGGGTATGGCGAAGATCGAGGGGGTCGCCGTGCCGGAGGTCACGTCGGCCGCGCAGCTGCGGGGAGCAGCGGGGAATGGCGCCGGATTGCTTGCCGGTGCGGCCGCTCAGCCGCGGCGCCCGCCGGGCCGGGCTGGCCAAGTCAAGCCAAGCCGGGCCGAACCGGCCGGGCCGGGCTGCGCCGACCGGGCCGAACCGGCCGAGCCGAACCGGCCGGGCTGCGCCGGCCGAGCCGAGCTGAGCCGAGCGAGCCGGGTCGTAAATCGCGCCGCTCACCCTCGAACCCGGCCTACAGTCGGCCCGTGGATGAGATGCACGCCCTCCTGGCCCGCGCCGCCGAGCTCGCCGCCGGTTACCGCGCCTCTCTCGCGAACCGGCCCGTTGCCCCGGCCGCCGTCGACCTTGCCGCCCTGCGGTCCGGCTTCGGCGGCCCGCTTCCCGCGCACCCCACGCCACCGTCCGAAGTGCTCGAACAGCTCGCCCGCGCGGCCGGTCCCGGGCTCGTCGCCACCGCCGGGCCGCGGTTCTTCGGGTTCGTCATCGGCGGCGCCCTCCCGGCCGCCACCGCGGCCGATGTCCTCGCCGCCGGCTGGGACCAGAACGGCTTCAACGCCGTCCTCTCGCCCGCCGCGGCCGCCGCCGAGGACGTTGCCGGCGAGTGGCTCAAAGAACTGCTCGGTCTCCCCGCCACGGCCTCCACCGGGTTCGTCACCGGCGGGCAAGCCGCGAACACCGCCGGCCTCGCCGCCGCGCGGCACCACGTGCTCGCCGAAGCCGGCTGGGACGTCGAGCGTGACGGGCTCGCCGGCGCTCCGCGCGTCCGCGTCGTCGCGAGCGAAGAACGGCACGCCACCGTCGACCGCGCCCTGCGGCTGCTCGGCTTCGGTACCCGGGCCGTCGAGCCGGTCAAAGCCGGCCCGCAGGGCGCGATCGACGTCGAAGACCTGCGGAAGGTGTGCGAAGCCGGCACCGGGCCGCTGATCGTCTGCCTGCAGGCGGGAAACGTGAACACCGGCGCGTGCGACGACCTGCGCGCCGCCCGGGACGCCGCCGGCGGCGCCTGGATCCACGTCGACGGCGCCTTCGGGCTCTGGGCCGCCGCCAACCCGGAAACCCGCGCGCTCCTCGACGGCGTCGAACTCGCCGATTCCTGGGCGTGCGACGGGCACAAGTGGCTGAACGTGCCGTACGACTCGGGCTTCGTCTTCTGCGCCCGCCCGGACGTCCACGCCGCGGCGATCGCCTACCGGGCCGCCTACCTCACCGGCGCCGGCGAGGTGTCCGGCATGGGCGACCTGACCTTGGAGTCGTCACGCCGCGCCCGCGGGTTCGCGGTCTGGGCGGCGCTGCGCGAACTGGGCCGCGACGGCGTCGCCGAACTCGTCGGCCGCTGCTGCCGGCTCGCCCGCCGCTTCGCCGGGAAACTCGCCGAGGGCGGTGCCGAGATCGCCAACGACGTCGTCCTCAACCAGGTCCTCGTGTCCTTCGGCGGTGACACCGACGCTCTCATCCGGAAAGTCCAGGACGACGGCACCTGCTGGCTGGGCGGCACCACCTGGCGCGGCCGCCGGTACCTGCGGATCTCGGTGTCCGGCTGGTCGACGACGGAAGCCGACGTCGACCGCAGCGCCGCGGCGATCCTGCGCCTGGCCGGCCAGAGCGCCGGTCAAAGCGCCGGTCAAAGCGCCGGTCAGTGACCTTCGCGCACCGAGAGCGAGTCCGTCCGCCAGGCGATTTCCTTCTCACCGCCCGTCGGCCAGCTCGACGACAGCCGGCGGCGGACGCTGCCCAGCGCGCCCAGCTCGGCCAGGTCGATGCGGGCGCCCTGCGCCGCCAGTGTGGACACCTCGGCGGTGGTGAGCGGGACGAAGTCGAAGTACTGCGCGTCTTCGCCGCCCGAGGTGTCGACGAACTCGGTGAAGATCGCGGCGAACGACTGGCCGCACTCCGGGCACCGGCGCAGTGAAATGCTGAAGTGCGACCGCTCGACCAGGCGATGGGTCTTGTTCAGCCGGGTCGTGCAGAACGCCAGCGCGGTCAGGGCATCTTCGCCGGAACAGCGGGCGCAGCCGAACTCGGTCATCGGCCGATCATCGCACGCGTGAATCCGGACCCGGCTGCGGAGGTACACCGAAACCCGCTGACCACCCGGATTCCCTCTGGTCCGCAGTGGTCTGGACCTGTTAGCCTCGGCACGTCCGCCAGTCCGGCCGATGAGGAGAATCCCGTGCTCCGCATGAGAAAACGCATCGCCGTCGTCGCGCTCGCGCTCGCCGGTGCCTCGGTCGTCGCGTCGCCCGCGGACGCCACGCCGGCCCAGGGCAAGGTGATGGCCTACTTCGCCGACTGGGACGTCTACGCCCGCGGTTACCACGTCAAGGACATCGAGACCTCCGGGTCGGCCGCGAAGCTGACCCACCTCAACTACGCGTTCGGCAACGTGACCGGCGGCGGCTGCGCGGTCGGCGACCCGTGGGCCGACCACGACATGCCCTACGACGCCGCCACGAGCGTCAGCGGCCAGGCCGACAGCACCGAAGCCGGCGCGCTGCACGGCAGCTTCAACCAGCTCCTGCAGCTCAAGAAGCTGCACCCGAAGCTCAAGGTGCTGTGGTCGTTCGGCGGCTGGACCTGGTCGGCCGGGTTCACCGAGGCGGCGAAGAACCCCGCCGCGTTCGCGGAATCCTGCTACAACCTGGTCAACGACCCGCGCTGGGCGGGCGTCTTCGACGGCATCGACGTCGACTGGGAGTACCCGAACGCCTGCGGCAACACCTGCGACACGAGCGGGCCGAAGGCGCTCACCGAGCTGGTCAAGGCGCTGCGCGCGAAGTTCGGGCGCCAGCTGGTGACCGCCGCGATCACCGCGGACGGCTCGGCGGGCGGAAAGATCGGCGCCACCGAGTACGGCGCCGCGAGCCGGTACCTCGACTGGTACAACGTGATGACCTACGACTACTTCGTCGCCGGCGCCAGTCCGAACGGGCCGACCGCGCCGCACTCGCCGCTGCGCGCCTACCCGGGCCTCCCGACCGCCGGGTTCTACGCCGACGCGGCCATCCAGAAGCTGCGCCACCAGGGCGTGCCGTCGTCGAAGATGTTGCTGGGCCTCGGGTTCTACGGCCGCGGCTGGGACGGTGTCACGCAGAAGCAGCCGGGCGGCACGGCCACCGGCCCGGCGCCCGGCACCTACGAAGCGGGCGTCGAGGACTACAAGGTCCTCAAGACCAAGTGCCCCGCCAACGGCCACGTCGCGGGCACGGCGTACGCGAAGTGCGGCTCGCAGTGGTGGAGCTACGACACGCCCGAGACGGCGTCGGCCAAGGCCGGTTACGCGAAGTCGCAGGGGCTCGGCGGGGTGTTCGCCTGGGAGCTGTCCGGCGACACGGCGAACGCCGAGTTGCTGCGGGCCATCGCGGGCCGCTGCTGACCCCCGAGCTGGAGGGCCCGGGCGCGAGCCGCGTCCGGGCCCTTCGTCCACTTAGGAGCGAGCGGGGAACCCGTGCCGCCGGGCGCCGATGACCACGGCGAGCACCGGCAGCAGGAGCGCGAGCAGCGTCCAGGGGAACGCCGCCGGACCGGCAGCGTCGAGCAGGACCCCGCCGGCCACCCCGCCCGCGGCCATCGCGGCGTTCCACAGGGTGACGAGCATGGCCTGCGCGTTGTCCGCCGCTTCGCCGCCGGCGTTCCCGGCCGCCGTCTGCAGCAGCGTCGGGACGCCGCCCCAGCCGAGTCCCCACAGCGCCACGGCGACGTAGACCAGCGCCGGGCTGCCGGCGAACACCGCCAGCAGCGCGGCGGCCACCGCGACGCCGACGGTGCCGAGCACCATCAGCGCCCGCAGCGCGCGGTCGATCCGGGCGCCGACGACGCCGATGCCTGCCGAGCGACAGCGCCAGCGGGATGCCGGCCATCACGATCGCGATGGCTTTGCCTTGGCGGTCCGGGACCAGCCGGCGCGCGTAGCCGGCGAGCAGCGCCCAGACGAGGCCCGCGGCCACTCCGGCGACGAAGCGCGCCACCATCGTCAGCGTGTAGTCCGGGGACAGCGTCGTGACGGTGTTGGCCACGGCGAACCCGTCGACCCCGGTGAGCAGCAAGCGTTTGCGGGGCCAGTTCGCGGAGGCGGCGGACGGCGGGATCGCGGTGAGCGCGTAGATCGTCACGGCCTGGCCGGCCGCGGGCTCGCCGACGCCGAGACCGGCGCTTATCCCGGGCAGCACGCCGGCGGGCAGCGCCTCGGTGAGCACGGTGACGAACGCGGCGGTCGTGAGGGCGAGCAGGGCGGGCCGGGGCAGCGTTCGACCGGGTGATCCAGGTCCGCGGCCTGCTCGACGCCGGCCTGCCGACCCGGATCATCAAGCAGATCCTGCCCTGCCTGGACAAGCCCCGGGCGATCCACTTCCCGGACGCGACGCCGGAGATGCTCGCGACGCTGGAGGCGGAGCGCGACCGGATGACCAGGCGAGCGAACTGCCTGCTGCGCAACCGCGACGCGATCGCCGAGTACCTGGCCGCGGTCCGCGAGTACGACCCGGCCGGCCGCTGACGGACGACGACTGCGGCGGCGACCGGACCCTGGTGCCGCTGCCCTGAGCCGCAGCTTCCGCTAGCTCACCAGCGGCGGGACGGGTCGATCACGTGCACGGCCGCTTCCTCCGCCGAAGCCGCGCCGCCGTCGATGCCGGCGTCCGAGGCGTACAGCTCTTCGTCGGAGTCCTCGCCGAAGCCTTCGTCGGTCGCGACCAGACGGCCCGCGCGGACGTCGCCGACCTCGTCGTCGACCAGCTCGCCGTCGGTGTCCTCGGTGTCGCCCAGTCCGTCGTCGTCCAGGTCGTCGGCCAGGTCGGGGACCTCACGGGCGAGCCGGCCCGCCCAGCTCTCGCCCTCCGCGGTTTCGTGCGCGGTGGTGCCCCAGCCCTCGGTCGCCTGCGCGCGTTCCGGCGGTGAATAACCCTCCGCCAGCTCGTCGCGGTCGTCCAAAGTGTCCTCGGGGTCGAGGATGCCGTTGTCGGCGTTGTCTTCGATGTCGTCGTCCACGGCTCCATCTTCGCGCAACTCATTGGCCGCGCCCAGCCCGGGTGATATGACGGTGTCGTGCCGGGGCTTCGCCCCGGGCCGGGGGCTCCGCCACCCGGACCCCCGCAAGAAGACCGTGCACGGGCCGCCACTTCGGCGGTGCCGCCGGTGAAAGGTGATCCCTCATGCCGATGAGACGCAAGGTGCTGGCCGCGGGGCTGGCCGGGGTGTTCGGCGCCGCGCTGTCCGGACGGACGGCCCAGGCCGCCGAAACCGCGCCGCCGGTCCGGCTGGACCAGCTGAACCTGGTCAACCTGTCGCACGTCAACGACCCCGCCACGACCAACGTCTTCCCCGGGGATCCGGCCTTCGAGCTGGAGACCATCGCCACCATCCCCGAAGACGGCTACTACCTGCAGTTCGTCCGCGAAGGCGAGCACACCGGGACGCACTGGGGCGCGCCCGGGCACTTCAACACCGGGGAGCCGCTCGCCGACGACATGGACCCGGCGGACCTGTTCCGGCCCGCCGTGAAAGTCGACGTGCGGGCGAAGGCCGCGGCGAACCCGGACTACGCCGTCACGGTCGACGACCTCAAGGCGTGGGAGAAGCGCCACGGCCGGATCCCGGACGAGTCCGTGGTGGTGCTGTGGACCGGCTGGGACGCCAAGTGGGGCACCCCGGCGTACCCGAACACCGGCGCCGACGGCGTACTGCACCAGCCGGGGTTCTCGATCCCCGCGGTGCAGTGGCTGATCGACACCGGGCGCCTGGGCCGCCGCGGCGGAACGGGCACCGACACGTTCAGCCCGGACGTCGGCACCGACGAGACGTACACGGTGTCCAAGCTGGTCTACCGACGGCACCGGATCAGCCTCGAAATCCTGGCGAACCTGAAGGCGCTGCCGACGACGGGCGCGTGGGTGCTGGTGGGCGGCCCGATCAACCGGAACGGGGCGGGCTCCACGGCGACGATCTTCGGCGTGCTGCCCCCGGGGGTGCAGGCGAGCTGACCGGCGGAGGTTCGCGGCGGGCCCGCCCCGCCGCGTTAACCGGCCGAAAGCGTCGACAGCCGCAGTGAAGCCAGCCCGGCCGGGTGGCCGAAGCGGTAGCCCTGGGCCGTCGTGCAGCCCGCGCGGGTGACCAGTTCGGCCTGCTCGGCCGTCTCGATGCCCTCCGCGACCACCGCCACCTCGAGGTCGGCGCACAGCCCGACCAGCGACCGGCACAGCGCCGCGTCGCGGTCCGGGCGGACGCCCGTCGTCAGCGCGCGGTCCAGCTTGATCAGGTCGACCGGCAGCGCGTGCAGCACGGTCAGCGAGCTGTACCCCGCACCGAAGTCGTCGAGCGCCACCCGCACGCCGAGGTCCTGCAGGCGGCGGATCGCGGCCGCGCCCGCCGCCAGGTCCGGCACCGGCACCGTCTCGGTGATCTCGACGATCAGCCGTTCGGCCGGCAGGCCGTAGCGGTCCAGCGCGGACTCGACGCTCTGCTCCAGCGAGGCGGCACCGAGCCGGCTCGCGCACACGTTGACGTGCACGGTGAGGTCGATGCCGGCCGTGGTGATCTCGCGGCAGGCCAGGTCCAGCACCAGCGCGTCCAGTTCCGCGCCGAGACCGGCGCCTTCCGCGGCGCGGACGAACGTCTCGGGCGACACCGCGGTGCCGTCCCGCGCGGTCCAGCGGGCCAGCGCCTCCACCGCCACCGGCTGCTCGTCGGCCAGCCGCACGATCGGCTGGAACACCAGGGCGAAGCCCTCCGGGAGGCCGCCGCCCGCGCGGCGCAGAGCCGACGGGAAGTCGGGGGGCCCGTCCGGGGACGGGTGGTACACCACCGTGGTGTCCTTGCCGAGCCGCTTGCCCGCGTACATCGACGTGTCCGCGCGGCCCAGCAGCACGTCGGCGGTGATCGCCGGCTCGGCCGGGTCCGGCACCACCAGGCCCATGCTCGCCCGGACCGGGACCAGCGTGCCGTGCACCGCGAACGGCCGCCGCAGCGCGCTCTGGATCCGGTCGGCGACGGCCTGCGGGGCGTCGACCTCGCCTTCCAGCAGGATCGCGAACTCGTCGCCACCCAGCCGGGCGACGGTGTCGCCGGTGCGCACGCAGCTCAGCAGCCGCTGGGCGACCGCGTGCAGCAGGACGTCCCCGCCCGCGTGCCCGAACCGGTCGTTGACCTCCTTGAAGTCGTCCAAGTCGACGAAGATCAGCACGAGTGGCCCGTGCCCGCCGTCCGTGCCCTGCTCGACGGCCCGGTCCAGCCGGTCGGCGAACAGCGCGCGGTTGGCCAGCCCGGTGAGCGGGTCGTGGTAGGCCTGGTGGGTCAGCTGCTGCTGGCCCTCGTACACCCGGCGCAGCAGCAACCGGTTGTCCAGCAGGGAAAGCAGCTGCCGGGCGAGCACCAGGAACACCACGAGCGCGCCGACGAACACCTCGACGCCGTCCGGGCCGGCCCCGGCCACGATCTGCACGGTGATCAGCAGCGCGACCGCGGTGACCGGCAGGTACGGCAGCGCCACCTGCCACCAGTCGACGCCGACCGGCTGGCCCGCGTCGTCACGCCGCCGCGTACCGGGCGTGACCAGCAAGGCGAAGGCGATGAACAGCGGGCCGAGCACGAATCCGGCGTCCGACCACGGCTTCATGCTTTCCGCGCCGATGCTGACCAGGTAGGCGAACACGCTGTCCGAGCAGGCCAGCGCGACGATCCCGACGGCGGCCAGCATGAGGTTCGCGCGGTACGGGCGGTCCACCCGGTCGAACACGACCAGCAGCACCGCGACGACCACGACCACCAGGTCCGACAGCGGGTAGGCGATGGCGACGGCCCAGGTCAGCGCGTCCGGCCCGGTGGCCCGGACGACCTGCCCGAGCGCCGCGGTCCAGGTGAGGATGAACAGCGACCCGGTGACGACGAGCCCGTCGAGCACCACCGCGACGCCGAAGTGCGCGGTCCACTGGGCGGGCTGCCAGCGCTCGCGGTCCGGCCGCGCCCGGGCCCTGGCGAGCACGAACAGGGCGGCGAGGGCGAACACGGGGAAGCTCAGGTACCCGACGTCGGCCAGTGACGGCGAGGGCAGGCCGCGGCCGTCGATCAGCTGGTACCAGGACCAGACGCACTGGCCGAGCGACCAGCCGGTCATGCCGAGCGCGACCAGCACCCGCCACCACCGCTGGTGCTCGCGGACGCGCCGCGCGACGAGGATCCCGCAGACCACCCCGGCGAGCCCGGCGCTCAGCTGCATGCCGTCGTCGACCCAGAGGGCGAAGGTGTCGCCCCAGAAGGCGAAGCCGTTGACCACGACCAGGGCCGCCGTGACCAGGACGAGCAGGATCGCCACTGGGTACCGCCGCACTGTCATGGCACCTCACGCGGTCACGCACGCCGGTCGGACCGGCAAACACTACACCGCGCGTGATCACGCACAAGCGCACCGGCACCGCCGCCGGACGGCACTCGCGCCTACGCCGGGCCGCGTGCGCGGGTACGGTCGGCGTGGTGATCACGCGCATCCGGGGGTACGTGCTGCCCAGCGGTGAGTACGTCGACCTCTACGCCGACGGGGACCGCTGGACGACCGATCCGGTGCCCGGCGCGGCCCTGGTGGGCGAAGGCTGGCTGGTGCCCGGCCTGGTCGACGCCCACACCCACCCCGGTGTCGCGGAACCGGGGCAGCCGATGGACCCCGAACTGCTCCGGGAACAGCTGCACCAGCACGTCGACGCGGGGGTCACGCTGATCCGGTCACCCGGGCTGCCGGGCGAGCCGCCGCCGTGGTTCGGCGAGGACCCCGACGTGCCGCGGGCCCGGCACGCGGGACCGTGGCTGGCGCAGCACGGCCAGTTCTTCGACGGCTGGGGCCGCCGCGCTTCGCATGACGAGCTGCCCGCGCTGGCGGGGGCGCAGGCCGCCCGGACCGGCTGGGCGAAGATCATCGCGGACTGGCGCGTCGGGGATTCCGCGGTGCCGGTGGACGTGCTGCGGGCCGTCGTGCGGGAGGTGCACGCGGCCGGCGGGCGGGTCGCGGTGCACAGCCAGCACCCCGAGGGCGGCGCTGCCGCGGTCGCGGCGGGCGTCGACTCGCTCGAG
This sequence comes from Amycolatopsis mediterranei, assembly GCF_026017845.1. Classification (NCBI taxonomy): domain Bacteria; kingdom Bacillati; phylum Actinomycetota; class Actinomycetes; order Pseudonocardiales; family Pseudonocardiaceae; genus Amycolatopsis; species Amycolatopsis mediterranei. The sequence continues at coordinate 8,642,419 of NZ_CP100416.1, read as the reverse complement.
CACGGGATGTGCCTGGACCCGGACCTGCTGGCGCGGATGGCTGCCCAGGGCACGGCGTTGACCCCGACGCTGTCGGTGATCACCGGAGGCCTGCGGCGCCGGGAACAGGAGCCGGACAGCCCGGCCCGGACGTGGTACCTGAGCGGCGCGCGGGTGCACGGCGCGCTGACGGCGGCCGCGGCGGAAGCCGGTGTGCGCGTGCTGGCGGGCACGGATTCCCTGCCGCACGGCGGGATCGTCGCCGAGATCCGGGCGCTGGTGGCCGCGGGCGTGCGGCCGCACGAGGCACTGGCGGCGGCGTCGTGGCACGCGCGGGAGTACCTGGGACTGGGCGGTCTGGAGCCCGGAGCCCCGGCGGACGCGGTGGTCTACGACCGGGATCCCCGGGCCGACCCGGGTCAGCTGGCCGACCCGGCGGCGGTGGTGCTGCGCGGCCGGTGCGTGCGGCGCCGCGGGTGAGCCGGGCGCGGGGCGTGGCTGACGCCGGTCGCCGGCCGCACCCGCCTCGACCTGCTCGGCGCCGCCCGCGTGCGCGGGGAAGCGCGGACGGCAGGCGAGTCGATCCGGGCGGTGCGGAACGCCGAAAAGCTCCCCTGGTGGCAGGCGGGGTGCGGGGTCGCTAGCCGCCCGGGCCGGCGCGGTCGTCGTGCCGGCTGCGCGGGGCCGGCACGATGAACGCGATCACCCCCGCCGCCAGTCCGACGAGCACGGACAGGTGCGCGGCGGCCGGCACGGCGCTGATCAGGAACAGCCGCAGCGACCCCGAGATCAGCAGGCGCCACATCCTCGGGCTCATGATCAACAAGTACCCGCGGCGGGCCGCCGTCAACCCGCGCCGGGCAACGGCCCGGTCACGTTCACCCGCGGGAGTGGTGCGCCGCCCGGGTGAACGTGCCCCGCCGGGAAGCGCGGTGCGGCGGCGAACCCGCCTTCGTCATTTCGACACGTTCGACAGGCCGGGTCGCGTGAGTTTCCGCCGCGAAATCGTTGCGGCGCAATGCGGCCCTTGTTATCGGAACGCCAATGAGTTTCGTCCTTTCCCGTGGTGGCCGGAACGGAAACCGCGGGATAACGATCCGTTTGCCGGAGCGTGATCGACTGGACATCGGCGGTGACGCTGACGAACATTGACCTCCGTGCGTGGAAGGGGAGGGGAACGGTGAGCCTCAGTACGGCGGACGTGGTCGGCGAACTCAAGGCCCTGCGCAAAGGGAGGGCAATTTTCACGACACCGCTCGCGGACCGGATCGGCCCCGCATTGCGTTGCACTTGCGGCATTCTCGAAGATGACGGAACCGTGGAGATGCGGCGTAAGCTGTCCGACCGATTGCGCCCGCTGGTCGAGTCGTTGCCGGACGATCTGAAGATCGCTTTGCTCGCCGCATTCGCGCTCGACGACCGGGCGCGGAAACCGTTCTACCAGGAACGGGTGCACTGGGCGGCGATCACGCTCGACCGCGACGACCGGACGGTCCGGCGGCGGATCGACGAGGGCATCGAGCAGATCGCCGCGCTGGCCGTCGCGGCGGCCGTACCCGCGCCCCGGCAGTATCCGGGGCGTGGCTGGCACACCGAAGAACTGCGCGTCACGCTGGCTCTCGACCAGCCGGTGCCGGAGGCGTTCGAATTCCGGCGGGTGATCGCCGACGCCGACGAAATCGCCGTGCTCGACCTGGCGCCGACGTTGCCGGTCACCGGCGAATCGAGCGATCCGGATCTCGGCGTCGACGTGTTCCACGGCGGTGTGCTGGCCGGCCGGGTGCGGGAATCGAGTGATCGGGCCGGAGTCGTGTTGCGGCTTCCGGAGCCGTTGTGCCGCGGCAAGCGGCACGAGGTCGGCCTGCGATTCCGGGCGAAGCTGCGAGAACCGCGTTACGTCTGCGTACCGCGGCAGCCGTGCGATCTTTTCGATCTGCACGTCCGGTTCGGTGAACGGGTGCCGAAGCGGATCGTGCGGCTGGAAAAGGTTTCCCCGTTCGGCGCGGACGATCGGCCGCAAAGCGGTGGCACGCTGGCGGTCGACGACGCCGGCGAGGTGCACGTCCGGTTCCGGAACCTCGCCCCCGGCTTCGCGTACGGAATCCGCTGGGCCTGATTTTCCCGGGATCTGTCCACGATTTGTCCGGTGTTCCGCCGGTGCTCGGCGGCGGTTCCGGCCGGGTGGTGAATGGTTAACGGACAATAGCTGGACAACCCGTACCACAGTGCAACGTTGCTGGTCAGCACCTCGATAACGCCTAATGCCGGACCGGGAACGTCGAGGCACCAAGCTGTCCGTTGTGGACGGACGCAGGCCCCGGTGGCGGATGGAGGAGGGCCCGTGGAGACCATGATCGCGGCGGCGGCAGCGGACGTCGACGGCTACACCGTGCCGGCGGATTCGCCGAGGCCGGAGGGCGCGCTGGCGAAGGAGCGGCTCGACCCGGTGGTGGCCGCGGCGCGCGGCGGCGACCCGGACGCCGTCCAGGCGCTGCTGCAGCTCATCAAGCCGACGGTCGTGCGCTACTGCCGGGCGCGGATCGGTGGCCGGGACCTGTCGTACCTCTCGGCCGACGACGTCGCCCAGGAGGTGTGCCTGGCGGTGCTGAAGGTGCTGCCGAACTACCAGGACCGCGGGGGATCGTTCCTGTACCTCGTGCGGGCGATCGCGGCGAACAAGGTCGCCGACGCGTTCCGCTCGGTGGCCAGGGACCGGTCGAAGCCGGTGCCGGAGCTGCCGGACCGGCCGCTGGGCGGCAACGAGCCGGAGAACCACGTCCTCGAGCTCGACCTCGGGGCCCGCCTGGGCCGGCTGCTGGCGTCGCTGCCGCCGCTGCACCAGGAGATCTTGTCGCTGCGGATCGTCGCCGGCCTGTCGGCGAACGAGACGGCGGAGGCGCTGGGCATCTCCGCCGGCAACGTCCGCATCACGCAGTTCCGCGCGCTGACGAAGCTGCGCGGCATGATCGGGGACGGTGACCTCTGAAGCGTCACTCCAGCCATTCGGTGATGAAGTGATCGCTTTCGTGGATGTGCACGGCCTCGTAGACGCCGGGGCCGAGCACGGCGAACTTGTGCGGTGTGCCGGCCGGGACGACGAGCACGTCCCCGGCGCCGCCGTCGCGCTGTTCGTCGCCGACGGTGAACCGGGCCCGGCCGCGGATGATGACGAACGTCTCGGTGTAGGGGTGCCGGTGCAGCCGCGGCCCGGAGCCGACGACGTCCGTGCTTTCGCGGATGACGGAGACTCCGGACCCGACATCGCGTCCTTCGAAATTCTCGCTGTCGCTCACCTGGCCAGGGTAGCCGTCAGGGGCTGGTCACGACCTTGCGCAGCTGGCCGAGCGCCCGGTGCTGGGCCACCCGCACCGCACCCGGCGTCGAACCCACCGCGGCCGCCGTCTCCTCCGCCGAGAGGCCGACGACCACGCGCAGCACGACGATTTCCCGCTGCTTGCGCGGCAGCACGCCCAGCAGGTTCGCCATCCGCTCACGCAGTTCGCGCCGCAGCGCGTGGTGTTCGGGCCCCAGCGACGAGTCGGGCTCGTCGGGCAGTTCGGCGACCGGCTCGTCCTGCCGCGGGGGGGGCGCGCCGGCGGGGCCCCCCCCGGGGGGGGGGGGGGGGCCCCCCCCCCCCACAGCCCAGCGCGGAACCCCCGGATGTTGCTGGTCACCTGGTCGTCTCCTGCTGCTTCAGCATTCCTCGGCGAACTG
>NZ_CP100416.1:8423415-8638626 GCF_026017845.1 Amycolatopsis mediterranei | reverse complement strand
CCCCCCGGGGGTGGGGTCCGGCCCCCCCCGCGTGGCCGGGCGGGTCGGCCTGTAGGCGGACCGGCCCGCCCGCCCGCGCGCCCCCCTCGGGGGGGGCCGCGACCTTGGTCCGGGCAATGTCCCAGACGAAGTCCGCGAAGGCGCGGTCCGGCGGTCGCCGCGGCAGGGCCTTGATGAGCGCCACGCAGACGTCCTGGGCGACGTCGTCCGCCGCATCGGGGTCCAGGCGGGCGCGGCAGTAGCGCTCCACGAGTGGCCGCGCCGCGGCCAGCAGTTTCTCCGGGGTGGTGCTGCTCGTCATGGCTTCCTCCGAGCGGGGAACTACCCGCATTCCCCGCGGACCGACCTGCCCGCGGCGGATTCCCGGCTATTTCCGGGGAAGGACCGCAGGAGGCGACGATCCGTTGATCGAAGGGCGAGATGACCTAGTCCTGCGCGGTCGGCCGGACGACGATCTCGTCGACGTCGACGTCGACGTCGACGTCGACGTCCGCCGGCTGACCGCGCCCAGCCGCTCGGCCGGCGTGCCCAGCCTCCAACTAAGTGGACAACTGTCCGCTTCGACCGACTTCGGCGCCGATCGGGACGGCCTGCAGGCCTAAGGCTCCTGCTGGGACCGGAACGCGTCCAGCACGCGACGCTCCCTTTTGGTCGGCCGGCCGGCGCCGCGGTCGCGGCGGGCGACCGGGATCGCCGTTTCGGGAGGCGGCTTCGGGGTCCGGTCGACGTAGCACGTCGCCGCGTCCGGGGCGCCCACGCGCTTCTGGATCACCCTGACCACGTCGAGGATCTTCGTCGTCCCGGCGACGCGGTAGCGCACTTCGTCGCCCGGGACGACCGTGGTCGCCGGCTTGGCCGGTTTGTCGTTGACGCGCACGTGGCCGCCGCGGCAGGCCGCCGCCGCGTCCGGGCGGGTCTTCGTCAGCCGGACCGCCCAGAGCCAGCGGTCCACTCGGGTGGACTCCACAGTCGTCCATCATGGCCCATTCAGCGGCACAGCCCGCCAACCCCGCCAGGTTACTCGTGGGTATATGTCGACTTGTCTGTACCTTAGAGCTATAACTTGTTCTAAAATACCTCAACGGTGAGGAACAACGAATGAGTGACGAACCCGTGTGGAGAACAACTTCCGGCTCCGTGTCCCGTCGTCTCTTCCTTGCTGGAACCGGTTCTATATTGGCGAGCGCCGCGCTGGCCGGTCGGGCCACGGCAGCGTCGTCGCAGCCGGCTGTGGCGGGCTCGGCGGCCGCGATTTCCGACGGCGCCCGGGTGACCGCGCTGGTGATCGGCACCGGGTACGGCGGCTCGGTCGCCGCGCTGCGGCTGGCCCAGGCCGGCGTCGACGTGCAGATGGTCGAAATGGGCATGGCCTGGGACACCCCGGGCGCCGACGGCAAGATCTTCTGCACCACGCCCAATCCGGACCAGCGGTCGTTCTGGTTGCGCACCAGGACGAAGCAGCCGTTGTCGAACTTCCTCGGGTTCCCGATCGACAAGGACATCCCGCGCTACACGGGCATCCTCGACGCCGAGGAGTTCAGCGGGATCACCGTGTACCAGGGCCGCGGCGTCGGCGGTGGCTCGCTCGTCAACGGCGGCATGGCCGTCACGCCGAAGCGGGAGAACTTCGGCGCGATCCTGCCGACGGTCGACGCGAACGAGATGTACGACGTCTACTACCCGCGGGCGAACGCCGGGCTCGGGGTCGCCAGTGTCCGCCCGGCCTGGTTCGAGACCACCGACTGGTACCAGTTCGCCCGTGTCGGCCGGAAACAGGCCCAGCGGTCCGGTTTCCCGTTCGTGTTCGTGCCGGACGTGTACGACTGGGACTACATGGAACGGGAGGCGGCGGGCACCGCCACGAAGTCGGCGCTGGCCGGGGAAATCCTGTTCGGCAACAACTACGGCAAGAAATCGCTGCAGAAGACCTACCTGCCGAAGATCGCCGCGACCGGCCGGGTCACCATCTCGCCGCTGCACCGCGTGACGCAGGTGGTGCCGGCCTCCGGCGGCGGCTACACCGTGACCATCGAGCAGCTCACCACCGACGGCGCGGTGTCCGCGATCAAAACCGTCACGGCGGCCAAGGTGTTCTTCGCCGCGGGCAGCGTCGGCACGAGCAAGCTGCTGGTGAAGCTGAAGGCGACCGGCGCGCTGCCGAACCTCAACGGCGAAGTCGGGAAGGGCTGGGGCGACAACGGGAACGTGATGGTCGGGCGCGCCAACCAGATCTGGGACCCGACCGGGGCCTCCCAATCGACCATCCCGTGCGGCGGTATCGACAACTGGGCCGCGGGCGGCGCGTTCGCCGAGGTCGCGCCGCTGCCGACCGGGATCGAGACGTGGGCGTCGTTCTACCTCTCGATCACGAAGAACCCCAACCGCGCGCAGTTCACCTGGAACCCCACGACGCGCGCGGTGGACCTGAACTGGCAGACGGCGTGGAAGCAGCCGGGCATCGACATGGCGAAGACCATCTTCGACAAGATCAACGCGACCGAGGGCACGATCTACCGGACCGACCTCTTCGGCACGTACAAGACCTGGGGCGACCACCTCACCTACCACCCGCTCGGAGGCGCGGTGCTCGGCAAGGCGACCGACAACTACGGCAGGCTCGCCGGCCACCCGGGCCTGTACGCGATCGACGGCTCGCTGATCCCGGGCAACACCAGCGTCAACCCGTTCGTCACCATCACCGCACTGGCGGAACGCAACATCGAGAAGATCATCGCGCAGGACTTCTGACGCTCCCAGGTCGTGGGGGGGGGGGGGGGGGGCCCCCCCCCCCCCGGGGGGGGCGCCCCCCGCCCCCCCCGGGGGGCCCCCGCCGGGGGGGGCGCGCGCCGGCCCCCCCCCCCCCCCCCGCCCAGCCCCCCCCCCCCCCCGGCCCGCAACACCACTCTCCGCACCCCCGCGGCGGCGGGCCGGCGGCGGGGGGGGGGGGGGGGGGGGGGGGCCCCCCCCCCCCACGACCGGTGGGACGGCAGCACGCAGACCGTGTCGAGGCCCAGGACGTGGTTGAGCCGTCCGAAGGCCAGCCACGCGCCGAGGCTCATGCTCAGCTCGACGATCTCCTGCTGCGTGTAGCACGCGGACATCCGCTTCCAGAACTCGTCGTCGAGGTTGTGGTGGTCGGTCGCGTACCGCTCGGCGTACTCCGCAGCGAGCCGCGTCCGGTCGTCGAAGCGGCCGGTCGTGCGCCACTCGAGGACGGCGTCGGCGAACTCCGCCTCGACCTTCTCCCCGTCGCGTTCGGTGCGCCAGTCGAGGCAGAAGACGCAGCCGTTGAGCTGCGCGATCCGCAGCCGCGCGGCCTCGAACTCCCGCAGCCCGAGCGTCGTGTGCTCGTACACCGCCAGCGAGAACTTCGACGCGGCGATGCCGATGCCGGGCACCATCTCGCCCCAGACGTACCCGATCGGGTCCTTGCCCGCGGGGATGTCGATGTTCACGGACGGCTCCTTCCGAGCTTGCCGGCTGCCGGGCGCAGCGGGACGTCGAGTGCGTCGTAGAGGCCGGGTTCCGCCGCGGCCAGCCAGTCGATCGCGCCGACCAGGCGGCCGACGGCGGTGGCGTTGCCGCCCGCCGACCGGTTTTCGCCTTCGTCGGTCGCCTCGACGGTGACTTCGATGCGCGGCCGACCTTCGATGATCACGCGGTGGGCGCCGTCACCGCTGGGCGGTGTCGGCCAGTCGGGCGCGCACGACGGGTGGATGCGCGTGACGTGTTCGACGACGATCCGCGGCTCGCCGTCGACGATGCCCTGGACCTCGAACCGCACGGCACCCTGCGTGCCTTTCTCGAACTCGCCCATCGTCCGCGTGCTCACGGTTTCGTCCAGCGGACGCCGGTCGAGCGTCTCGCGCAACTCGGTCAGCTCGACGCCGAGGCCGCGCGCGATCAGCCGGACCTGGCCGCCCCAGACCATCGACGGCACGCCGGTCATCAGCATCGGCGGGTCGTAGTCCATCGGCTGGCCCATGCCGACCAGGTAGCGGACGGAGTCGGGCTGCTCGTAGGTCGAGTAGTCGAAGATCTCCTGGCAGCGGACGACGTCGACGTCCGTGCCGAGCCCGCTGATCAGCAGCGGCAGCACGTCGTTGCCCCAGCCGGGGTCGACGCCGGAGACGAACAGCGAACCGCCCCCCTCCTCGATCGCGGCAAGCACCGGGTCGCGCAGCTCCGGGGGCGCGTTGCGCTGGTCGTAGAGGGGGTAGAGGGCCGGTGTCACGACGACCGCGCCCGCCCGGACCGCACGAACGATGTCGGCGAGCGCGTCGTCGAACCGGACGTCACCCGAGGCGGCGTACACGATCGCGCGCGGGCTCGTGGCCAGGACGGCGTCGATGTCATCCGTCGCGGCGACACCCAGTGCGTCGACTCCGGCCAGCTCTCCGGCGTCCTTGCCGACCTTGGCCGGGTCGTGGACGAGCACCGCGGTGAGCTTCAGCGCCGGGTGGGCGTCGACGGCCCGGATTGCCGCACGGCCGACGTTGCCCGTGCCCCACACCACTGTGGCGATCATGGCCTGAGTTTTCGCCCGCTCGCGCGGGCGCGGTAGGACTTCGTTCCGGCCAGCGGACCGCGGGCCCGTTGGTAACATGACCAGCGCCCGAACGTCGTAATCCGGAGGCCCGCGATGACGATCGACCCGAAGCCCCGCAGCCGCACGGTGACCGACGGGATCGAGGCCGCGCCCGCGCGCGGCATGCTCCGCGCCGTCGGGATGGGCGACGGCGACTGGCAGAAACCGATCATCGGCGTCGCCAGCTCCTGGAACGAGATCACCCCGTGCAACCTGTCCCTGGACCGGCTGGCCCAGGCGGCCAAGGAGGGCGTGCACGCCGGTGGCGGCTACCCCCTGCAGTTCGGCACGATCTCGGTGTCCGACGGCATCTCCATGGGCCACGACGGCATGCACTTCTCGCTGGTCTCCCGCGAGGTCATCGCCGACTCGGTCGAGACGGTGATGCAGGCCGAGCGGCTCGACGGCTCGATCCTGCTGGCCGGCTGCGACAAGTCGCTGCCGGGCATGCTGATGGCCGCCGCGCGCCTCGACCTGGCGTCGGTGTTCCTCTACGCGGGCACGATCGCTCCCGGCTGGGTGAAGCTCACCGACGGCACCGAGAAGGACGTCACGCTCATCGACGCCTTCGAGGCGGTCGGCGCGTGCCGGGCGGGCCGGCTCGGGACCGCCGACCTCGACCGGATCGAACGCGCCATCTGCCCCGGTGAAGGCGCTTGCGGCGGGATGTACACCGCGAACACGATGGCGTCGGCGGCCGAAGCCATGGGGATGAGCATGCCGGGGTCGGCCGCGCCGCCGTCCGCGGACCGCCGTCGCGACCACTACGCCCACCTTTCCGGGGAGGCCGTCGTCGGCCTGCTGGAAAAGGGCATCACCGCGCGGGACATCCTCACGCGGGAGGCGTTCGAGAACGCCATCACCGTGGTCATGGCGCTGGGTGGTTCGACCAATGCCGTGCTGCACCTGCTGGCCATCGCGCACGAGGCGAAGGTTTCGCTGACGCTCGACGACTTCAACACGGTCGGCGACCGCGTCCCGCACCTGGGCGACCTGAAGCCGTTCGGCAAGTACGTCATGAACGACATCGACCGCCACGGCGGCATCCCGGTGCTGATGAAGGCGCTGCTGGACGAGGGCCTGATCCACGGCGACGCGCTCACGGTGACCGGGCGGACGGTGGCCGAGAACCTCGCCGCGCTCGACCCGGACCCGATCGACGGCGAAGTGCTGCGCACCCTGGACAACCCGCTGCACCCGACCGGGGGCATCACCATCCTGCGCGGCTCGCTCGCGCCGGAGGGCGCGGTCGTGAAGTCCGCGGGCTTCGACACGGCCAACTTCGAAGGCCCGGCGCGCGTGTTCGAGCGCGAGCAGGAGGCGATGGCCGCGCTGAACGAGGGCCGGATCTCGGCCGGCGACGTGGTCGTCATCCGCTACGAAGGCCCCAAGGGCGGCCCCGGGATGCGCGAGATGCTCGCGATCACCGCGGCGATCAAGGGCGCCGGGCTCGGCAAGGACGTGCTGCTGCTGACCGACGGGCGGTTCTCCGGTGGCACCACCGGCCTGTGCATCGGCCACGTCGCGCCGGAGGCGGTCGACGGCGGGCCGATCGCCTTCGTCCGGACCGGCGACCGGATCGCCGTCGACATCAAGGCGCGCAGCATCGACCTGCTGGTCGACGCGGCCGAGCTGGCTTCCCGCCGCGCGGGCTGGGAGCCGCTGCCGACCAAGTTCCCGGAAGGGGTGCTCGGCAAGTACGTGAAGCTCGTCAAGTCGTCGTCGGACGGCGCCGTCACGAGCTGAACGCGGCGCGCAGCGCGCGTTTGTCGACCTTCCCGACGCTCGTGAGCGGCAGGGCGGCCACGAAGTCGACACTCGCCGGGACGTAGTGCTCCTGGCCGAACGCGTCCCGCGCGTGGGCCCGGACCTCTTCGGAGGTCACTTCGGCGGACGCGACCACGACCGCGTGCAGCAGCTGGCCGTCCTCGCCCGGAACGCCGAAGACCGCCGCGCTCCGCACCGCGGGATGCGCCGCGAGGGCGTGTTCGACGACGGTCGTGGCGACCTTCGTGCCGTGCTCGCCGACCACGACGACGTCGTCCACGCGGTCGAGCAGGTAGAGGTAGCCCTCGTCGTCGAAGCGGCCGAGGTCACCGGTGCGCAGCCAGCCCGCGCCGATCTCCGGGCCGCCGAGATAACCGTCCATCATGGACAGTCCGCGCACCTCGACCTCGCCGTCGGTGAGGCGCGCCTCCATCCCCGGCACGATCCGGCCGACCGAGCTGCGCAGTTCGGGACGGGCGATCAGCTCGGCGGCGGAGATGCTCGCGATCATCGGCGCCTCGGTGAGGCCGTAGCCCTGGCCGACGACCGGGCCGAAGACGTCGAGGGCCTGGGTGAGCCGGTGCGGCGGCAGCGGCGCGGCGCCGAGGGAGAGCGAGCGGACGCTGCTCAGGTCGGTGCTTTCGCGGGCCGGGTGGTCGAGGAGCGCGGCCAGCCGCGGCGGAGTCAGGGACAGCGTGTCGATCCGGTGCGCCTGGATCGCGTCGAGGACGGCTTCTGCGTCGAAGCCGTCGTGGACCACCACGGTGTCCAGCCGCAGCAGCGCGCCGAGCACGGTGGCGTTGCCGGTCATGTGCGTCATCGGGGCGACCAGCAGGGTGCGGCCCGGGCCGTCCGGCGACGGCGTGAAGAGGTAGGCCATGCCGTCGTAGATGCCGCTGTGGCGGATCAGCTTCGGCGTGCCGGTGGTGCCACCGGTGGGGAAGAGCAGGCGCACGGTTTCCGGCGGGCGCAGCGGCCCGGGTTCGTCGTCGAGGTCGTCGAGGGTGCGGACGTCGCCCGCGGGCCAGTCGTGCGGCCGGTCGGTGACGACGGTGGCGCCGTTCACCGCGGCGAGCCGGTCGCGGGCCGGCGCCGAGGCCGGGACCATGAGCACGGTCGCGCCGCGCAGGAGGGCCGCCAGCTGGACCAGGACCGTCTCGGGCCGGTTGCGCAGGTCGACGGCGAGCGTTTCGACGTCGCCCAGTCCGCCGTGCAGGCGGCGCAAGCGGTCGCGGGCCTGGCGGTAGGTGGTGACGTCGCCGCCGCAGTGGAACAGGACGTGGTCACCGCCGTCGTCCAGCGCGGCGAGGACCTTCGTCAGGAAGAAGCTCACGCCTCGGGACGGTACTCAGTCCTGGTAGGAAAGCTTCGCCAATTCCTCGTCGAAGTCGAACCAGTCGCTCTCGCTGCCGGCCGGGATGACGTCGTAGGTGCGGTCGAGGAAGGCCGCGATCTCCTTGGCGGGCGCTTCGAGCACCGCGGCGCCGTCGGGGGAGCTCAGCTCCACGAGGACCAGTGCGGGGTCGCCGGCGGGCCCGATCCGCACGTCGCCGTCGCCGCAGCGGGCGAGCAGGCCGTCGGCGAGCAGGTCGCGGCCGAAGAGCCACCGGACCGCGCTCGGGCCGGCGTGCAGCACCACGGCGACCGCGTACGGGTCGAGGGTGTCGTACTCCAGCTCGGCCGGCACCGGTCGCGGTCCGGCCCCGAAGGTGCGGAGCGCGAAGTCGATGCGGGCGGTGATCACGGTGTTCGGGTCGGCCATGGTGGCCCCTTTGCTACTCGTCGGTGGGGTTCGCTCTCGTTCCAGGGATAACCCATGGTGAGTTCAACGCCCAGCGATCCGAAAAACTTTCACACGCGAGGGTGATCAAGAAGTGTCCGAGGTCACCTTCCGCGTGGCCGAAAGGGCAGCTTCCTCACTCATGGTGAGCGTTCGTCACAGCTCCTGAACGAGCTTTCGGAGCCGCGCCGCCGCCGGATGGGTCCCGGCGCCGGAGTTGCGCCTTCCGGGTGGGAAGGGTCACCGCACACCAGTCCGGTCCACCCTCCGGCGGCGAACCCTGCACGGGAAGCGGGATGACGTGGAGGGTGCCGGCATGGCTGAGCGTGGGCGGTTGCGACTGCAACCGGATGAGGCGCAGGCGCTCGCGCCGAGCGCCGAAGAACTGCTCCGGCGGGTGGCGGCGGGCGATGAGACGGCGTTCGCGTCGCTCTACGACCTCGTCGCCGGTCCGGTGCTCGGCCTGGCGACGCGCGTGCTGCGCAGTCACGCGCAGGCCGAAGAAGTGGCGCAGGAGGTGCTGGTGGAGGTGTGGCGCAAGGCGACGAGGTACGAGCCGGAGCGCGGCAGTGCGCTGTCGTGGGTGCTGACCATCGCCCACCGCCGGGCCGTCGACCGCGTGCGCTCGCACCAGGCCGGCGTCGACCGGGAGGAGCGGGCCGGCCTGATGGACGTGCGACGGCCGTTCGACGAGGTGACCGAGTCCACTTTGGCCGGTCTGGAGCAGCAGCGGGTGCGGCAGTGCCTGGCCGCGCTGACCGAGCTGCAGCGCGAGTCGATCGTGCTGGCCTACTACAACGGCTACACCTACCCCGAGGTCGCCGAGGTGCTGAAGGTCGCGCCCGGCACCGTCAAGACCCGTATCCGCGACGGCCTGATCCGGCTGCGCGACTGCCTGGGGGTGGACCGATGACCGCCGAGCTGCACATGCTGACCGGGGCGTACGCCCTGGACGCGGTGTCCGATGTGGACCGCGCCGAATTCGAACGCCACCTCGGCGAATGCGCGGCCTGCCAGGAGGAGGTCGCGGAGCTGCGGGCGACCGGTGCGCGGCTCGCCGTGGCCGCCGCGGTGGCCACGCCGCCGGAGCTGAAGCCGGTGGTGCTGGCCGAGGTGGCCCGCACCCGGCAGCTGCCGCCGAAACTGCCGGTCGTCCGCCGGCTGAGCCGGGCCAAGACCTGGCAGCTGCGCATCTCGCTGTTCGGTGCGGCCGCCGCGGCCGTGGTGGCGGTCGTGCTCGGCGTCGCCAGGACGCCCGCGCCCGTCGACTCGGTGCTGGGTGCGCCGGACGCGTCCGCGATCCAGGGAGCCGGCCAGGGGCACGCGACGCTCGTCGTCTCGCGCAGCCGGAACCAGGCCGTGCTGCTCGCCTCGGACCTGCCCGCGCTCGACGCCGGGCACGTCTACCAGGTGTGGCTGATCGGCAGCCGCGGCGCGCGGTCGGCCGGGCTGATGACGTCCGAGGCGTCGCAGCGGATGCTCGTGGCCGAGCTGCCGTCCGACGTCGACCGGATCGGGATCACCGTCGAACCCGCCGGCGGTTCGGCCGGCCCGACGACCCCCGCCGTCACCAGGATTTCCCTTGTCTAGCGGGCGCTCGCTGCGCCGTTGGCGGGCCGCCCTGCTCGGGGTGCTGGCGCTCGTGGCGGCCTTGGCGGCGGGGCACCTCGTGGCCGGGTTCGTCGGCGTCAACGCTTCGCCGTACCTGGCGGTCGGCAACGGCGCCATCGACTTGACCCCGGTGTGGCTCAAGGACTTCGCGGTCCGCACCTTCGGCACCTACGACAAGCTGGTGCTGCTGTCCGGGATGGCGGTGGCCATGGTGGCCGTGGCGGCGGTGGCCGGCCTGCTGTCCCGGCGCACGCCGGTGCCGGGGCTGGTGGTGATCACCGGGGTCGGGCTGGTCGGCCTCGTCGCGGTGTACGCGCGGCCCGACCTCGACGTGGTCGCGCTGCTCGCGCCGCTGGCAAGCCTGGTCGCCGGGGTGGCGACGTTCGCCTTCCTGCACCGGCTGGCCCGCCGCGAAGCCGTCTCGGACGCCTCGCGCCGGACGGTGCTGCTGGCGGGCGCCGGTGTCGTCGTCGGGGCCGGGGTCGCGGGCCTCGGCGGGCAGCTGCTCGCCGGCAGCCGGGACGCGACGTCGTCGCGCGAAGCGGTCGGGCGGCTCGTCCCGGCCCGGACCGCGCCGATGATCCCGGCCGACGCCGACTTCGCGAAGCTCGGCACCCCGCCGTTCCTGACGTCCAACACCCGCTTCTACCGGGTCGACACCGCGTTGAGCGTGCCGCAGGTGCGGACCGAGGACTGGAGCCTGCGGCTGCACGGGATGGTCGACCGCGAAATCCGGTACCGCTACGCCGACATCCGCAACCGGCCGCTGGTGGAACGCACGATCACGATGACCTGCGTCTCGAACGAGGTCGGCGGCACCTACGTGTCCACCGCGAACTTCGTCGGCGTCGACCTGGCCGACCTGCTCGACGAGGCCGGCGTGCGGCCCGGCGCCGAGCAGCTCTTTTCGTCCAGTGTGGACGGTTGGACCTCCGGCAGCCCGGTCGCCGCGGCGCTGGACCGGACGCGCGGGGCCATGCTCGCCATCGGCATGAACGGCGAGCCGCTGCCGATCGAGCACGGTTTCCCGGCCCGGCTCGTCATTCCCGGGTTGTACGGCTACGTGTCGGCCACGAAATGGGTGACCGACCTCGAAGTCACCACCTGGGGAGCGCGGCAGGCGTATTGGCTGAAACGCGGTTGGGGCCGGGAAGCGCCGATCAAGACGGAATCGCGGATCGACACGCCCAAGGGGTTTGAAACCGTTTCTTCGGGGAAGGTCCGCGTCGCCGGGATCGCCTGGGCCCAGCACACCGGGATCACGAAGGTCGAGCTGCGCATGGACAACGGCCCGTGGCGCGAAGCCATGCTGTCGCACGAAGTCAACGTGCGCACCTGGCGCATGTGGTGGCTCGAGTTCGACGTCGCACCCGGCGGGCACCAGGTCGTCTGCCGCGCGACCGACAAAAGCGGGTACACGCAGACCGAAATGCGGGCCGGAACCGTCCCCGACGGCGCCACCGGGTGGCACAGCATCGCCTTCACGGCCCGGTGACCCGGATCACCCGAATGGGGGCAATCCGCTTTCTCCACAGTTCCGAATCAAGGGTAAGAAGCAGTTCTCAGCCGCTTTATGGGAGTGATTTTTGTGACCAAGCTCCGTGTCGCCGGTATCGGCGTCGCCGCCGTCGCCGCCCTTTCGCTGACCGCGTGCAGCGGTAGCGACACCGCTTCGTCGGGCAGTTCCAGCAGCTCGATGGCGCCGTCGTCCTCGGTGCCCGCGCCGTCGTCCAGCATGGCTTCCGGTGCCGCCAACGGCGTGACCACCAACGCCGACGTCTTCGGCCCGGCGTGTTCGCAGCTGCCGCAGGGGTCCTCGCCCGGTTCGCTGGACTCGATGGGCCCGCAGCCGGTCGCCTCGGCCGCGTCGACCAACCCGCTGCTGACCAAGCTGGTGGCGGCCGTCAAGGCCACCAACCTGGTCGACACGCTCAACAGCCAGGAGGCCATCACGGTCTTCGCGCCGGCCGACCCGGCGTTCGCCGCGCTGGGCGACGCCAAGTTCAACGAGCTGGCCGGCAAGCCCGCCGAGCTGGCGCCGATCCTGCAGTACCACGTCGTCGGCAAGCGCTACGACGCCAAGGGCCTCGCCACCGCGGGTTCGGTCGACACCCTGAACACCGCCGGTGGTCCGGTGAAGATCGAGGGCTCGGGCGACAACATGACGGTCAACGGCGCGAAGATCCTGTGCGGCAACATCCCCACCAAGAACGCCACGGTCTTCGTCATCGACAAGGTGCTGACGCCGGGCACCAACAAGTAGGTCAGGAATTGCGGCCCAGCGCCGGGCCGAGGCGTTCCGCGATGTCGGTGAGGATCTGCACGTAGTCTTCGTGTTCGAAGGTGAACGGCAGGGCGAAAGCCACCTCGTCGATCTCGCGGAACGCCTTGTGCGCGTGCAGCCGCTCGGCGATTTCCGCGGACGTGCCGACGAAGTCGGGGGAGAACAGCGTCCGCGCCGGACCCTGCGGTTCGGCGGTGCGGGGCAGGCGCTTTTCGGCGTAGGCCTCGTACTTCGCCCGCTGGTGCGGCGTCGCGCTGTCGGTCGGGATCACGACCAGGCCCTGCGAGATGCGGCCGGCGGGGTGGTGCTCGCGGAACGCCCGGATGTGCGAGAGCTGGATTTCGGCGAAGTCCGTGCTCTCGCCTTCGGCCTTGACCACGCTGCTGGTCAGGAAGTTCATCCGGTGCTCGCCCGCCCACTGCGCCGAGCGCAGGCTCGCGCCGCCGTACCAGAGGCGGTCGCCGAGCCCGGGCGACTGCGGCTGGACCCGGTCGGAGAACACCTCGAACCCTTGGGTGCCGCTGAACCCGGTGGCCGGTTCGCCGCGCACGAACCCGAGCAGCCGTTCCACCCGGTCGTAGGAGAAGTCCTCGGCGTCGGCGGTGTCGGGGTAGAGGGCGTCCTTGACGTCGTCCCAGCGCATCGGCGGCCCCACGCTGAGGCCCGGGTTGAGCCGCCCGCCGGAGAGCAGGTCGACGGTGGCGAGGTCCTCGGCCAGCCGCAGCGGGTTCTCCCAGCCGAGCGGGATCACGGCGGTGCCGAGCTCGATCCGGCTGGTCCGCTGCGACGCGGCGGCCAGCACGGCGACCGGCGACGAGATGCCGTACTGCAGGTGCCGGTGGCGTACCCAGGCGCTGTCGAACCCGAGCCGTTCGCCCAGCTCGATGATCTCCAGCGTCGACTCGTGGCCCCGGCGCGGGTCGGCCGCGTCGAACAGGCCGATGGTCAGGAAGCCGAGCTTCCGCAGTGGTCGTGACACGGTGCCGATTCTGCCCCCGCGCACGCCGGGGTCCCACCTGGTGGACTACTGCGTCCGCAGCCGGTCCAGGCCGTCGAGGATGACGTCGAGGCCGAATTCGAACTCGGCCTGGTCGTCGCACCAGCCCAGCGTCGAGTGCGGGTCGTCGTGGGCGATCTCGCTGAGCATCCCCACCAGGTTCGGCAGCTGCCAGACCAGGTCCACCGGCACGTCGGCCGACTCGCCGGCGCTGGGGTCGAACAGCTCCTGGCTGAACCCGAGCGCGCGGCTGCCGAGGGCGTGCAGCGCGTGGTGCACCAGGTCGTAGGAGAACCCGCCGTTGCGCATCAACCCGACCAGCGCGTCGAAGTAGCGCAGGACCTCGGTGCTCGTCGACGACCGCGTCTCGAACAGTCCCGGCGCCCAGCGGTGCCGGAGGAACACCTGCCGCGCGGCCAGGATCCGCTCCCGCACCGCCGTCTTCCAGTCCGGGCCCGCCTCGATGCGGCCGACGGCCTCGTTGATCTCGCCGGCCACGACGTCGACGATGCCGTCGAGCACGTCTTCCTTCTTGGCCACGTGGTAGTAGAGCGACATCGCCTCGGCACCGAGCTCTTCGGCGAGGCGGCGCATCGTCAGCGCCCGCAGCCCGTGTTCGTCGGCGAGGCCGACTGCCGCGCGCAGAACGCGCTCGCGGCTCAGGGGCATCCGCGCGTCGGTCGTCACCCACAAGATCGTACAAGGTAAGGCGCGGTTGACGTTCTTACATTGTACGGCGTACCTTACAACGTACGACTTACGGCGTAAGAGCAGCGGGAGGCAACGATGAAAGCCCTGGTCCAGCACGTGTACGGTGCGGCTTCGAGCCTGGTCCTCGAAGACGTGCCGGAGCCCGTCCCCGGCGAAGGTGAGGTCCTGGTCCGGGTGCGCGCGACATCGGTCAACCCGTACGACTGGCACTTCATGAGAGGCGAGCCGTACGTGGCCCGCCTGATGACCGGGGGCTTCGGCCTCCGCCGTCCACCGGTGGGCGTCCTCGGGTGTGACCTGGCCGGCCGGGTCGAGACGGCCGGGACGAGGTTCGCACCCGGCGACGACGTCTACGCGCTCCTGCCGCGGGGTGCGCACGCCGAGTACGTCTGCGTGCGCGAGGACCTGCTGGCACCGATGCCGGCGAACCTCACGCACGAGCAGGCGGCGGCGATGCCGATGGCGGCGGTGACGGCGCTGGTGGCCTTGCGGGGTGTCGAAGCCGGGCAGCGGGTGCTGGTCAACGGCGCTTCCGGCGGCGTCGGCACGTTCGCTGTCCAGCTGGCGAAGGCGCTCGGTGCCCAGGTCGATGCGGTGTGCGGCGCGGCCAACGCCGAGATGGTGCGCTCACTCGGGGCCGGCCACGTCTTCGACTACCGGGCGGAGGACTTCACCCGCAGCGGCCGTGGCTACGACGTGGTGCTGGACATCGCGGGCAGCCGTTCGGTATTCGCCTGCCGGCGGGTGCTCGCCCGCGACGGCACGTTCGTCGCCGTCGGCGGCCCGGCGGGGCGCTGGGTCCAGCCCGCCGGGCACGTCTTCTCCGCCCTGGCCTCCGGGCCATTGGCGCGAA
Organism: Amycolatopsis mediterranei; assembly: GCF_026017845.1. NCBI lineage: Bacteria > Bacillati > Actinomycetota > Actinomycetes > Pseudonocardiales > Pseudonocardiaceae > Amycolatopsis > Amycolatopsis mediterranei. Next base: position 8,624,035 of record NZ_CP100416.1, on the reverse strand, counting down.
GGCGCGTGGTCTTGGCGGACGCCGTGGCCTGCGCCGACAAGGCGGCGGCCCTCGGCGAGCTGGCAGGCATGGTGGAGCGCGGCGCGGTCACGCCGGTGATCGACCGGAGCTACCCGTTCGACGACCTGCGTGAGGCGTTCGCCTACCAGGAAGCGGGACACGCCAGGGGAAAGGTGGTGGTGACCATCGGCGCGCCTGCTTGAGCGATGGGGTCGTCTCGTTGGGGGCGGGTCGGCGGCTCGATGAATGGCGGCGGAGACGAGCCGGCCGGTGATGGGGAGGACCTGATGCTTTGTCGAGGGGCCGGCGTGAGGGGTTCGAGCCAGTGCCGCACGCTTCCCGAGCCGAGCCGAGCCGAGCCGAGCCGAGCCGAGCCGAGCCGAGCCGAGCCGAGCCGAGCCGAGCCGAGCCGAGCCGGGCCGAGCCGGGCCGAGCCGGGCCGAGCTGGGCCGAGCTGGGCCGGGCCGGGCCGGGCCGAGCCGAGCCGAGCCGAGCCGAGCCGAGCCGAGCCGAGCCGAACCCAGCCCAGGGCGGGCCGGGCCGAGCCGAGCCGAGCCCAGCCCAGGGCGGGCCGAGCCGGGCCGGGCCGGGCCGAGCCGAGCCCAGCCCAGGGCGAGCCGGGCCGAGCCGGGCCGAGCCCAGTCCAGCCCAGGGCGAGCCGGGCCGAGCCCAGTCCAGCCCAGGCGAGCCGGGCCGAGCCGAGCCCAGCCCAGGCGAGCTGGGCCGAGCGGAGCCCAACCCAACCCGGCGGCGGGCCGGGCCGCTGCCGAGCGGGGTTCCCCACCGCGCCGGGCAAGCTCAGCCTGGCGCAGTGCAGCCGAGCGCAGCCCAGACCAGCGGCGGCCCGGGCCGCCGCTGCAGCCGAGGGAGCCTCACCGGGCCAGCCCTGGCCAGCCCAGCCCCGGCGCTGCTTCGATCTCAGCCCTGGCAAAGTCCCTTGCCCAGCTCCGGGCCCCAGTCCCGATCCTGGCCTGCTCGGCCCTGGCCCTGGCCACGGCTCCAGTTGGTGGCGGCGGCGAAGGCCCAGAAGCTGGCTGCTTCGAGCCGATGCCGCGTCCGAGTGCGATACCGGGTAGCCGGTGCAGCAATCCGAGCCACACCGGCCCCCGGATAACCTCGCCTAACCGTTGTGCGGGCAGTTGCCGCGGTAGTCCGAAATGGACAGGCTGGTGCTCGGGATCGGGCAGAGGAACTGTTCGTAGCGGGTGTCGTTGTCGATGAACCGCTTGAGCCACGACAGGGTGTACTTCGCAATCGTCGTGTTCGGCGAGTTCGGCGCGAAGTGGCTGGCCCCACGCAACTCCAGGTACGCGCGGTCCAAAGTAGACGGGAGGCTGGTGTAGAACGGGATCGAGTGCGACGCCACCGGCGCGACGGTGTCCGATTGCGCCCCGACGACGAGCGTCGGCACCTGCAGCGTCGACCAGTTCTTCGTCAGGTCCCAGGCGGTCAGGGGCACCGCGGCCTGCAGCGTCGGCCGTGACCGCGCCGCTTCGAGGGTGCCGCCGCCACCCATGGAGTGCCCGACGACGCCGAGCCGGGTGCTGTCGATGCGCGACCGCACCGAGCTCTGCTGGGTCAGGTAGTCCAGCGAGGCCAGCAACTGCCTGCCGCGGCTGTCGGGCTGGTCGCTCGTGGTCAGCGTGTCGATGGTGAACACCACGAAGCCCTGCGACGCCAGGCGCGGGCCCAGCCAGGCGATGCTCGACTGGGTCGCGGTGAAGCCGGGCGCGATGGAGAGGGCGCCGAACGTGCCGGCGGTCGTGGTCGTCGGGTAGTAGATGGTGCCGCCGCCGAAGCCGGAGACGGCCAGCCGCGACACCGTCACGGTGCTCGTCGCGAACGAGCCGCTGGTGGCTTCGATGCTGGCGGTGGTGGGGTCGGGACCCCGCTCGTAGGGGTTCGCGGCGGCGGGCGCCGGCGCGGCGACCCCGGTGGTCAGCGCCAGCGCGGCCAGGACCACGCCGGCGGCCTTGGCGCGCCACCCACGGAGGCGGGGAATTTTCTCACTCGAGCCGGACGACGTCGGCTGGCTGGTGAGTGCGGACATGGATCGCTCTCTTTCCCCGGGCAGGCGAAAGCGCGCCCGGACACAGACGGGCGGATCGGCAGAACTGGTGCACGGCAACGGAAAGGAGTGCCGCGGGCGGGTGCGGGGTAACCGCTTTCCCGTCGCCTATGAAACACCTTGGGGAAATGTTCCACATCCTCCGAACGGGGGAGTGGTCTGACGAACTGTGCGGTCGCTCAGTGAACGCGGACCGGCTCCAGGGCCCCGCGCACCAGGGTGTCCACCAGTGTCGTCGCGACGGTCAGGTCCACCGACCGGGCGGCCAGGACGTCGGAGTAGAGGAACGACTCGCCGAGCCGGACGACCGCGAACGCCAGGTCCGGCAGGCCGACCAGCGGAGCCAGCCCGGCGGCGTCGGCGTCGGCCCGGAACAGCTCGACGTGCGCGTCGACCAGCCCGGGCTGGACGGCGCCGCGCGGGTCGGTCAGCACGCGCAAGGCGACCGCCGACTCCGCCTCGATCAGCTTGCGCATCCCGTCGCTGCCGGCGACCTCGCGGCGGTACTCCTCCATGACCCACAGGCAGCGCAGCCGGCCTTCCGGCGTGCGGACCGCGTCGCCGTGCCCGGCGCGCCAGCCGTCGAGCGCGCGCTGCCAGGTCCGGTCGGACAGCAGCCGCAGCCCGGCGCCCATGAGGTCGTCGCGGTTGCCGACGCGCCGGAAGAACGTGGTGCGCGAAATCCCGAGCTCGGCCGCCATCCGGCCGAGGTCGAGGCGGGTCCCGGCCATCAGCAGCCGGGCCGCGTGCCGGACGATGTCGTCGGTCGAGACGGTCACCGGCCCACCCTAGCTTCGGCGCCCCGGAGGTCACGGCTTCTTTCGGGGGTTCCGGGTGGCGGAAGCCCCGGGCCCGGGGTGAAGCCCCGGAGGTCACGGCTTGTTTCGGGGGTTCCGGGTGGCGGAAGCCCCGGGCCCGGGGCGAAGCCCCGGATGTCACTGTCCGCAGGTGGCCGCCGGTTACCTTGAAGTGTGCGGTGCCCCTTCGGTTAGCGTGGATTCGTGCGCGTAGACATTTGGTCCGATCTGGTCTGTCCCTGGTGCTATCTCGGCAAACGCCGCTTCGAGCGGGCGGTGGCCGAAGCCGGCGTCGACGTCGAGGTGGTGCACCACTCGTTCCAGCTCGATCCGTCGTTCCCGCGCGGTACTTCCAAGCCGACCCGCGAGGTGCTGGCCGAGAAGTACGGCCGGACACTCGAAGAAGCGGACGCGATGGAAGCCCAGATGGAGGAGCGCGCGGCCGCCGACGGCCTCGAGTACCACCTTGACGGCGTCCACATGGGCAACACGGTCGACGGCCACCGCCTGGTCCACCTCGCGCAGGAGCGCGGAGTGGCCGACGCCGTCATCGACCGGTTCTACCGAGCGCACTTCACCGAGCGCCGCTCGCTGTTCGACCACGAGTCCCTGGTGGAGCTGGCGGCCGAAGCGGGTTTGGACGCCGACGAGGCGCGAGCCGTGCTCGAGTCCGACGCGTACGAAGCAGAAGTGGCGTCGGACGGCGAGCAGGCCCGCGCCCTTGGCGCGTCCGGCGTCCCGTTCTTCGTGATCGACGAGCGGTACGGCGTGTCGGGAGCCCAGTCGCCGGAGGTGTTCGCGCAGGTGCTGAGGCGAGTCAGCGACGGCGCCGCCGCCGGGTGAACCGCGACCGGTCGGTGGCCACCCCGGCCAGGTGCAGGGCAACGCACAGCAGCCCGGCGGTGGTGAGCGTCCCGGTGGTGATCACCGGGCCCAGCCCGAACCCGGCCAGCTCCATGAGCAGGGCGAGCCCGAAGAGCACGGCGGCGAGAATGGCGAGCATGACGGCCTCGTTTCCGTGGGTGCGTCCGAATGGTCCACACCACTGCGACGTTCGCGGTGCCGGAGATCCCGGCTTGGTGGCCGGTAATTCCCCCGCCCCGCCCGCCTGAAACGACCTTTCGTGCGCATCTCGTCCCAACGCGCCGCGCCTCAACCCGCCTCGCTCCCGACCAACCCCGCACTCGCCCCGCCCGGTCGCAACCCCCGCCGGCTCGTGACCCCGCCGGCTCGTGACCCCCGCCCGCTCGCGACCCCGGCGCGGCCCTCGCCCCGTCCGCCATTCGACTCGCGTGCCCACCCGATCGGCGCGCCCCGGTTGGAAAGCCGCCCCGCAGGCCTCGTTCCGGCCGGATGTCGCGTACCCACCCGGTCGGCTGGCGTACCCAGAGGGTCGGTTCGCGTACCTGGAGGGTCGGTTGGCGTGAGCGAAGGGGCATCACTCGTGATTGGAGGGCGACACGCGTGATTGGCAGGGCATCACGCTGATGCCCGCTCAATCACGGGTGATGCCCCTCGAGACACGAGAGATGCCTGTCCGGACACGGGTGATGTCCTCAGGCGCGATGACCGGCGGCCGAAAGCCCCGGGCCGCGGGGGCGCCCCCCGTTTTCCACGCTACCGGAGGGCACCGACAGTTTCGGGTCAAGCCGGGGGTGGGGCGGTGCTCGAACGGATGACCAGCTCCGTCGGGAGCAGGACCGGTTCGCCGGCTTCGGCGCCCGTCTCGATTTCGGTCAACAGGGCCTCCACCGCGTGGCGGCCCACCGCCTCGAAGGACTGGCGGATCGTCGTCAACGGAGGCCAGAAGTGGGCCGACTCCTCCATGTCGTCGAAGCCGACCACGCTCACTTCGGACGGCACACCGCGACCAGTCTCGTGCAACGCGCGCAGCAGACCCAGCGCCATCTGGTCGTTCGCCGCGAAGACCGCCGTCACCGTCGGGTCCGCGGCCAGCCTCAAGCCCGCCTGGTAGCCCGACTCCGGTGACCAGTCGCCGACCACGACCGGGGGTACCGGGCGGCCCGCCCGCTCCAATGTGGCCTGCCACGACTTTCGGCGGCGCTCCGCCGAATACGACTGCGGCGGGCCCGCGATGTGCCAGACCGTCGAGTGCCCCAGCGAAAGCAGGTGGCTGGTCGCCCTCGCCGCTCCGTCGGCCTGGTCGTTGTCCACCACCGGGTAGTCGTAGCGGGCGCTGGAATCGATCACCACCACCGGGAGCCCGTGCGGCAGTTCGATCTCGCTTTGGTCGAGCTGGTGCTGCTCGATCAGGATGATCACGCCGTCGACGGCCTGCTCGTTGAGCGTGCTGAACGCTCCCGTCACCTCGCCCTGGGTCGGGCGCGTCACCGGCATCAAGATGATCGAGAACCCCTCCGGGACGACCGCGGCCGCGATGGCGTCGAGCGTGCGGCTGTTGCCGAACGTCGGTAGCGCCGAAATGATCACGCCGATGCTGCGGAACTGGCCGTTGCGCAGGGCGCGGGCGGCGCTGTTCGGCCGGTAGCCGACCCGGCGCATCGCGGCCAGGACCCGCTCGCGCGTGGCGTCGTCCACATTGGTCTTGCCGTTCGCGACGCGCGAGACCGTCTGGCCCGACACGCCCGCCTCGCGGGCCACGTCCGCCATCGACGGCCCCCGGCGCCGGGTGGCGTGGCCGGATGCGGACGAGGTCGCTGTCTGGCGCGGCACGGTCACTCCTTGGTGTCCTGGACATGTTTACGTCAACAAGTTACTCTGCGGCCGTCCATGTTGACGTAAACATCACGCCGGGTCCATAGCCCGGCCGCATGACCACTCGGAGAGACGATGACGTCCACAGCGGCTCCGCCCGCCCCGGTGCCGGCACGCCGGGCGCCCGCGGCCCGCCGGCCGCGGCGGAAATGGCGGGGCTGGCTCTTCGTCGCCCCCTTCATGCTGGTGTTCGCGCTGACCTTCGTCGCGCCGGTCGTGTACGCGTTCGTGCTCAGCCTCTTCCGCGACCAGGCCTTCTTCGGCGGCACCGTGTTCGTCGGCGCCGACAACTACGTCCAGGTCTTCGGCGACCCGAAGTTCTGGGAGGCCTTCCGGCGCGTGCTGGTGTTCCTCGCCGTGCAGGTGCCGATCATGCTGGTGCTCGCGCTGATCGCGGCGCTGGCGATCGACAGCGCCCGGCTGCACGGCGCCGGGTTCTTCCGGATCGTGATCTTCCTGCCGTACGCGGTCCCCGCCGTGGTCGCCGCGCTGATGTGGGGCTTCATCTACGGTGACCACTTCGGACTCGCCGCCGACCTGAACCACCTGCTGGGCACCGCGGTCAAGCCGTTGTCGCCGAGCTGGCTGCTGACGTCGATCGGCAACATCGTCACGTGGGAGTTCGTGGGCTACAACATGCTCATCTTCTACTCCGCGCTGAAGGTGATCCCCAAGGAACTGTTCGAGGCGGCCGCGATCGACGGCGCCGGGACGTTCCGCACGATCGTGTCGGTCAAGCTCCCCGCGATCCGGGGCGCCATCGTGGTCGCGACGATCTTCTCGATCATCGGCAGCTTCCAGCTGTTCAACGAGCCGAACATCATGCGCAACCTGGTGCCGAACACGATCGGCACCTTCTACACGCCGAACATGTACGCCTACAACCTTTCCTTCAACGGGCAGCAGTACAACTACTCCGCCACCGTCGCGATCGTGATGGGCGTGATCACCGCGGTCATCGCCTACGTCGTGCAGCTGCGCGGCTCCCGGAAGGAGATGTGACGTGGCCACGTTCTCGGTGACCCAACCCCGCAAGTCGCGTGTCCTCACCGGCTTCATGGCGCTCTACCTGCTCTACACCCTGGTTCCGCTGGTGTGGCTGGTGATCAACGCGAGCAAGACCCAGCCGGCCCTGTTCTCGACGTCGGGGCTGTCCTTCGGCGGCACGTTCGCGCTGTTCGACAACATCGGCCAGACGTTCACCTACAACGGCGGGATCTTCTTCCGCTGGCTCGGGAACACCCTGCTGTACGTGGTGGTCGGGGCCGGTGGCGCGACGATCCTCGCCACGGCCGCGGGCTACGGGCTGGCCAAGTACCGCTTCCCCGGCCGCCGCGCGGTGTTCGCCGTCGTCCTCGGGGCCGTGGCCGTGCCGCCGACGGCGCTGGCCGTGCCGACGTTCCTGATGTTCAGCAAGCTCGGGCTGACCAACACGCCGCTGGCGGTCATCATCCCGTCGCTGATCAGCCCGTTCGGCCTGTACCTGATCTGGGTCTACGCCGCCGACGCCATCCCCGACGAGCTGCTGGAGGCGGCGCGGATCGACGGTGCCGGGGAGATCCGGATCTTCCTCACCGTCACGCTGCGCCAGCTGGTCCCCGGGATCATCACCGTCACGCTGTTCACGATGGTGCAGACGTGGAACAACTACTTCCTGCCGCTGATCATGCTCAGCGAGCCGAAGTGGTACCCGCTGACCGTCGGGCTCAACCAGTGGAGCGCCCAGGCCAACGGCGCCGGCGCCCAGCCGATCTTCAACCTGGTCCTCACCGGGTCGTTGCTCACGATCATCCCCCTAGTCGTCGCTTTCCTGCTCATGCAACGGTTCTGGCAATCGGGCCTGAGCGCCGGCAGCGTCAAGCAGTAGCAGCGTCGTCAGTAAAACCCGCCGTCACACCGCTGTGAAGGGACACTCGATGTCAAGATTCCGCACCCGCGCCAAGGCGGCTGCCGCCGTGGCGCTGGCCGCCGCACTGGCGGTCGGCTGCTCGTCCGGGGGCTCGTCGTCCGCGCCCGCCGCCGCCACCGGCACCCAGGACTCCGTCGACGCCGCGCTCAAGGCCGGCGGGGAGATCACCTACTGGAGCTGGACCCCGTCCGCCAAGGACCAGGTGGCCGCGTTCGAGAAGGAATACCCGAACGTCAAGGTCAACTACGTCAACGCGGGCACCAACAAGGACGAGTACACCAAGCTGCAGAACGCGATCAAGGCCGGCTCGGGAGCCCCCGACGTCGCCCAGATCGAGTACTACGCCCTCCCGCAGTTCGCGCTGACCGATTCACTGGCCGACCTCAACCAGTTCGGCTTCGGCTCGTTCGAAAAGGACTACAGCGCCTCGACGTGGGCGCAGGTGAAGAACGGCAACGGGGTCTACGGCCTCCCGCAGGACTCCGGCCCGATGGCGCTGTTCTACAACAAGGAGGTCTTCGACAAGAACGGCATCGCCGTGCCGAAGACCTGGGCCGAGTACATCGAAGCGGCGAAGAAGCTGCACACCGCCGACCCCACCAAGTACATGACCTCGGACACCGGTGACCCCGGGGCCGTGCTGAGCATGATCTGGCAGGCCGGCGGGCGCCCGTTCGCCGTCGACGGCAAGAACGTGAAGGTCAACTTCGGCGACGCGGGCACCAAGAAGTGGACCGCGCTGTGGGACCAGATGATCCAGGGCAAGCTGCTCGCCCCGGTCAAGGAGTGGTCCGACGACTGGTTCCGCGCCCTCGGTGACGGCACCGTCTCGTCCCTGGTCACCGGCGCCTGGATGCCGGGCAACTTCATCTCGTCCGTGCCCGGTGCCTCCGGCAAGTGGGCCGTCGCGCCGATGCCGACCTACGACGGCAAGCCGGTGACGGCGGAGAACGGCGGCAGCGCGCAGTCCGTGGTCAAGCAGAGCAAGAACGCGCCGCTGGCCGCGGCCTTCGTGCGCTGGCTCAACCACGGCGGCGGCGTCCAGCCGTTCATCAAGAGCGGCGGCTTCCCGTCCACCACGGCCGACCTGACCTCGCCGGCGTTCGTCGACCAGGAGGTGCCGTACTTCGGTGGCCAGAAGATCAACCAGGTGCTGACGCAGGCGTCGAAGGACGTCGCGCCGGGCTGGAGCTACCTGCCGTACCAGACCTACGCCAACAGCGTCTTCAGCGACACCGCGGGCAAGGCCTACCTGAACGGCACCGGCCTCGACGCCGGGCTGGCGGCCTGGCAACAGGCCATCGTCGACTACGGCAACCAGCAGGGCTTCACGGTCAGCGCGGGATGACCGTCCACATCGAAGGCGACGCGGGCCAGGTCATCGGCCCGGTCCCGCGTCGCCTCTTCGGCTCGTTCGTCGAGCACATGGGCCGGTCCGTCTACACCGGACTGTACGAGCCCGGTCACTCCACTTCGGACGATCGCGGCTTCCGCGGCGACGTGCTGGAGCTGGTCCGGGAACTCGGGCCCACCGTGCTCCGCTACCCCGGTGGCAACTTCGTCTCCGGCTACCGCTGGGAAGACGGCGTCGGACCGGCCGAAACCCGGCCGGTCCGGTTGGACCCGGCGTGGCACAGCGTGGAACCCAACCGCTTCGGCCTGCACGAATTCGTCGCGTGGGCCGAAGCCGCGGGTGCCGAGGTGATGTACGCCGTCAACCTCGGCACCCGCGGCATCCAGGAAGCGGCCGACGTCCTGGAGTACTGCAACCACGCCGGCGGCACGGAACTGAGCGAGCGGCGGCGCGCGAACGGCGCCGACCGCCCGTTCGGGTTCAAGCTGTGGTGCCTCGGCAACGAGATGGACGGCCCGTGGCAGATCGGCCACAAGACGGCCGACGAATACGGCCGCCTCGCTGCGGAAACCGCCCGGCTCATGCGGATGATCGACCCGGGTGTCGAGCTGGTCGTCGCGGGCAGCTCGCACGCCGACATGCCGACGTTCGGCTCGTGGGAGCGCACGGTGCTGCGCCACACCGCGGAGCTGGTCGACCACATCTCGCTGCACGCCTACTACCAGGAGCTGCACGGCGACACCGACAGCTACCTGGCCAGCGCGGCCGCGCTGGACCAGTACATCGCCACGACGGCCGGGGTCATCGACGAAACGCTCGACGAGCTGGGGCTCGACAAGAAGATCGGGATCAGCGTCGACGAGTGGAACGTCTGGGACCTGCGCCGCTGGAACGAGGTCGACCAGGCGAAGCTCGCCGCGGGCGGCTGGCGGGAGCACCCGCGGATCATCGAGGACACCTACACCGTCACCGACGCGGTCGTCGTCGGCTCGCTGCTGAGCTCCCTGCTGCGCAACGTCGACCGCGTCACCATGGCGAACCAGGCCCAGCTGGTGAACGTCATCGCGCCGATCCGCTCCGAGCCCGGCGGCCCGGCCTGGCGGCAGACGACGTTCCACCCGTTCCGGCAGGTCGCCGCGCTTGCGGGCGGGGCGAGCCTGCGCCTGAGCGTCGAAGGCGCGCGGCTGCGCACCGCGCAGCACGGCGAAGTCGACCTCGTGGACGCCGCCGCGACGGTCGAGGACTCCGGGCGCGGCGCGGTGTTCCTGACCAACCGCGCCACGGCGTCCGCGACCGAAGTCCGGATCCGCCTGCGCGGCGCCCGGTTCGGCGTCTACGCCGCCGAAACGCTGACCACACCCGACGGCGAGACCCGCCACACCGTGAACACCGCCGACGCACAACCGGTCCGGCCGGTGCCGCTACCCGGCACGGTCACGACGTCCGATCCCGGGGGGACCACCATCACCGTGACACTGCCACCGCTGTCCTGGACCGTGCTCCAGCTGACCCCGCAGGCGGCCCCGAATGCCTGAGTTCGCCATCGGGGAGCACGACTTCCTGCTCGACGGGCGCCCGTTCCGCATCCTGTCCGGCGCCCTGCACTACTTCCGGGTGCACCCGGACCTGTGGGCCGACCGGATCGACAAGGCCCGGCGGATGGGGCTCAACACCATCGAGACGTACGTGGCGTGGAACGCGCACGCCCCCGAACCCGGCACGTTCGACCTGTCGGGCGGCCTCGACCTCGACCGCTTCCTGCGGCTCGTGGCCGATGCCGGGATGTACGCGATCGTGCGGCCCGGCCCGTACATCTGCGCCGAGTGGGACAACGGCGGGCTGCCCGCGTGGCTGTTCCGCGACCCGTCGGTCGGGGTGCGCCGGTACGAGCCGAAGTACCTGGACGCCGTCCGCGAGTACCTCACGAAGGTGTACGAGGTCGTCGTCCCGCACCAGATCGACCGCGGCGGGCCGGTGCTGCTGGTCCAGGTGGAAAACGAATATGGGGCGTTCGGCGACGACAAGCGCTACCTGAAAGCGCTTGCCGAGCACACGCGCGAAGCCGGCGTCACCGTGCCACTGACCACAGTGGACCAGCCGACGCCGGAGATGCTGGAAGCGGGCAGCCTCGACGGGCTGCACCGCACCGCGTCGTTCGGGTCCGGCGCCGAGGCGCGGCTGGCGATCCTGCGCGCGCACCAGCCGACCGGGCCGCTGATGTGCAGCGAGTTCTGGAACGGCTGGTTCGACCACTGGGGCGCGCACCACCACACGACCTCGGCCGCGGACTCGGCGGCGGAGCTCGACGCGCTGCTCGCCGCGGGCGCGTCGGTCAACCTCTACATGTTCCACGGCGGCACCAACTTCGGCCTCACCAACGGCGCCAACGACAAGGGCGTCTACCAGCCGCTGATCACCTCCTACGACTACGACGCGCCGCTGGACGAAGCCGGCGACCCGACGCCGAAGTACCACGCCTTCCGGGACGTGATCGCCCGCTACCACAAGGTGCCCGACACGGTCCCGCCGCCGGCGCGGCCCGCGCCGACGCCGTCCGGGGTGCTCGGCGACCCGGTCCGGCTGCTCGACGCGCCGGAACGCTGGGGCACCTGGGAGTTCCACGAGGAACTGCCCGCGTTCGACGACCTGACGCCGATGCCGCAGCTCGCGCTGCTGCGCTGTGCCGTCGAGGGGGACCGGTCCGGGGTGCTGACCTTCGGCGAGGTCCGCGACCGCGCCACGGTGTTCTTCGACGGCGACCTGGTGGGCACGCTCAGCCGGGACCACCACGAGCGCGCGATCCCGCTGCCGCGTGGCCGCGGCGAGCTGCTGGTGCTGGTCGAGGACCAGGGCCGCGTCGACTACGGCCCGCGCATCGGCGAGGCGAAGGGCATCATCGGCGGGGCGTCGCTGCAGGGCGAGCCGCTGGCCGGCTGGGACGTGCTGCCGCTCGACCTGGCCGCGCTGCCCGCGCTGCGGCCGCCCGCGCCGGAGTCCGTGACGGGTGCGGTGGCCGGGCCGGTGGTGCTGCGCACCGAGATCGACCTCGACGAGCCTGCCGACCTCTTCCTCGACACCGGGGAGTGGGGCAAGGGCGTTGCGTGGCTCAACGGCTTCGCGCTCGGCCGGTACTGGCGGCGGGGGCCGCAACGGACGTTGTACGTGCCGCGCCCGGTGGTCCGGGCCGGTGCCAACGAACTCGTCGTGCTCGAACTCGGCACGATGCTCGACCCCGCGGCCCGGTTCGTGCCGCGGCCGCTGCTCGGCCACACCGAGGCCTGAGAAAGTCCCCACCGCACCGAAGGGCAGTTTCGACGATGAACCTGCGGCGTTTGCTCACCGTCCTTTGTGTACCGATCGTGGCGATCGGGCTGGCCGCCGCGCCCGCCGAGGCCGCCACCTCGGTCACCGTGAAGCCGGACCCGACCTACCGGCAGCAGCCGTTCGACGGGTGGGGCGCCAGCCTGGCGTGGATGGCCGAGGCGACCGGCGGCTACCCCGACGCGGTCCGGAACAAGCTGGCGGACCTGGTGTTCGGCCCCGACGGGCTGAACCTGAACATCGCCCGGTTCAACGTCGGCGGCGGCAACGCCCCCGACGTCCCGGCGTACCTGCGTCCGGGCGCGGCGGTCCCGGGCTGGTGGAAGGCGCCGGCCGGCACCACCCGCGCCGACAAGGACTGGTGGACGCCCGGCGACGCCGCCGAGTTCGACCCGAAGGCCGACCCGAACCAGCGCTGGTGGCTCGACAAGATCAAGAACCGGGTCACGAAGTGGGAGGCGTTCAGCAACTCGCCGCCGTACTTCCAGACCGTGTCCGGGTACGTCTCGGGCGGCTTCAACGCCACCGACGAACAGCTGCGCTCCGACAAGATCGGCGACTTCACCGCGTACCTGACGCAGGTCGTGCGGACCCTCGAACGCGCGCACGGCATCAAGTTCGCGTCGGTGAACCCGCTGAACGAGCCCAACACGAACTACTGGAAGACCGCGCTCGGAGCCGACGGCAACCCGACCGGCGGGCGGCAGGAAGGCGCGCACATCGGCCCGTCGGTCCAGTCGCAGCTGATCCCGGCGATGGCCGGAGCTCTGAAGGCGGCCGGCTCGCGGGCGATCGTCTCCGCGCCCGACGAGACCAACCCGGACATCTTCGCCGCGGACTGGGCCGGCTGGTCGGCCGACGCCCGCGCGGCGGCGGGCCGGCTCAACGTGCACACCTACGGCACCGGCAACCGGCCGGTCCCGCGCGATCTGGCCAAGGGCGGCGGCAAGCCGTTGTGGATGAGCGAGGTCGGCGGCAGCTGGCTGGACCGGCAGGACTTCACGGACATGGACCCCGGCCTCGGGATGGCCAAGCAGATCACCGACGACCTGCGGCTGCTCGAGCCGAGCGCGTGGGTCAGCTGGCAGCCGATCGAGGACTACAACAACATGAAGCCGGGCGGGGAGTCCGCGGCCGGGATGAACTGGGGCGAGATCCAGGTCCCGTTCGACTGCCCGAAGAACGCCACGCTGCAGACCTGCCAGATCAAGACGAACACGAAGTTCAACACCATGCGCAACTTCACCCACTACATCAAGCCGGGTGACCGGCTGGTCGGGGTGAACGACACCGCGTCGACGGCCGCGATGCGCGGCGAGGACCTGGCGACAGTCGTGCACACCAACGCGGACACCACCGATCAGGACGTCACGCTGGACCTGTCCGGTTTCCGGAACGTCCGGCCCGGCGCTTCGGTGACGCCGGTCGTCACCGACGTCACCGGGGCGCTGAAGCGGGGCAAGCCGGTGCGGGTGACCGCGGGCAAGGCGACGCTGCGGGTGCCGGCGCGTTCGGTGACGAGCTTCCTCGTCGACGGCGTCTCCTCGACGGCGCCCGGCACGGGCCTCGGCTCGGGCCGGCCGGTCACCTTCACCGGCGTGCAGAGCGGCAAGTCGCTGTCGGCGGAGAACGGCTCGCTGGTCCAGCGCACGACGGACGCTTCGGCGACGGCGCAGCGCTGGACGCTCACCGACCGCACGGGCCGCTACGGCAACCGCGACCGGTTCACCATCACCAACACCGGCACGGGCCAGGTGCTCGCCACGGCAGGCGGCGCGGTGACCCTGGCCGCGGCGGGACCGTGCGACCCGGCGGCGCAGTGGACACTGTCCACCACCGGTGACGGCACCTGGACGTTCGTCAACGCGGCGACCGGGCAGCTGCTCGACGTCACGGGCGAGTCCCGTGCGGACGGCGCCCGGATCGGCCTGTACAAGCCGACCAACGGGCCCAACCAGCGCCGGCAGGCCATCGCCGGCTGACGACCGGCCCAAGCGCCCCAAGGTGGCCTTGGTTGCGTTGAACGCACCCAATGTGGCCTTCGGTGCGTTCAACGCACCGAAGGCCACATTGGGGCGCTCTGGTCAGGCGGGCTTGAGCGGGTCGTGGCCGATCGACATGAGCCGGTGCCGCCAGTGGGCCTCGCCGGCGGTGGGTTCCAGGTCGTCGCGGCGCTCGGAGTGCACCCGGTCGACCACCTTGCGCATCACGTCCGCGTCGCGGTCGTCCACGTCGGACCGCCGCTTGCGCAGGACGCCCAGCACCTGGTGGCCCGTCGGCGGGCCCGCCTCGTCGGGGAGCGGCTCGGCCTCCGGGCCCGCGTCGCGGGTGCGCAGCCAGTCCTCCAGCTCGCGCGAGGTCATGTTCACCACCCGGTGGAACTCCGCCCACAGTTCGTCGTCAACAGCGGGATTGTCCATTGTCCCGGGCTACCCGGCGCGGCCGACGTCAAACCGCCGCCGGTGGCCGGTAGAATTCCTCCGGACCCGTTGAAACGCCAGCGGTGGTCTCTGTTGACGCTGCTGGCGAGCTCATCCCGTGCTCGCCGCTTGACGCATGGGAGGGGTGGGCCTTGCCGACCACTGGCGACGGCATGGCGGAGCGGGTCGACGAGCTGAACGCCGTGCTGGCCGATCTCGTCGGGGTCCTCGAATCGATGTCCGACACGCCCGGGCTGCTCGACGCGGTCTGCGGCGAGGCGGTCCGGGTGGTCCCGGACGCGGACCTGGCCAGCATCCTGGTCGTCCGCGACGGGGTGACCCAGACCGCGGCTTTCACCGACGAGCGAGCCCGGCGCATCGACGACGTCCAGTACGCGGCGGGCGACGGTCCCGGCCTGCTCGCGGCGCTGACGGGCGAAGTCGTGCGGGTGGCGGTCGCGGAGACGGGCGATCAGTGGCCCGAATTCGTGGCCGCGGCCAAGGAACTCGGCGTGGGCAGCTACCTGGCGGTCCCGCTGCGGGTGGACGACACCCTGGTGGGCGCGATCACGCTGTTCGGTTTCGAGACCCACGGCTACCACGAGTTCGACACGAAGGTGTTGCGGCTGTTCACGTTGTGCGTGGAGACGGTGCTGCGGCTGACCCGCCGCTACCGGGAGGCTAGAAGACTCGCCGACGAGCTGCGCAACGCGATGGAGACGCGCGCGGTGATCGAGCAGGCCAAGGGCATGCTGATGCTGATCCACCGGGTCAACGAGGACGCGGCGATGCACCGGCTGATCGTGGAGTCCCAGCACACGAACATCAAGCTGCGCGACGTCGCGGCCCGCTTCACGAAGCGGATGAGCTCGGCGGACGGCGGCTCGGCGCGGCACTGAAGGTCACGGGCACGGCCGGGCGGCCGTGCCCGTGGTCTCGGCCGCCCGGACGCTGGAGGGTGCTGAACACCCTCGACGCGGAAGGCGCCCAAGACGAGGATTCCGTCAAGGCGGCCGGATCCCTCGCGCCGCTCGCCGTGCCCGCGCTCGAGGAGGACCGATGACCGGATCGCTGCTGCTGCGCAACGCCCGCCTGCTCGACCCGCTGTCCGGCGAGTACACCGAAGGCGACCTCCGGTGCGCCGACGGCCGCGTCGCCGAGGTGGGGCCCGGCCTGGCCGCGGCCGACGTGCCCACGCTCGACGTGCGGGGCGCGGTCGTGCTGCCCGGCCTGATCGACGCGCACGTGCACGTCACGGCGTCGACCGCGGACCTGGGTTCGCTGCCGTCGTCGTCACCGTCCTATGTGGCCGCGCACGCCGCCCGCACGATGAGCCGGATGCTCGACCGCGGGTTCACCACGGTCCGCGACGTCGCGGGCGCCGACTTCGGGCTGGCCGACGCCCAGGCGGAGGGGTTGTTCCGCGGCCCGCGGCTGCTGTTCTGCGGACGGGCGCTGAGCCAGACCGGCGGGCACGGCGACAGCCGGACCCGCGGCAGCCAGGTGCAGGACGACCACCCGTGCTGCGCGGGCCTGAGCCGGGTGGCCGACGGCGAGGACGCCGTCCGCGCCGCGGCCCGCGACGAGCTGCGCAAGGGCGCCCACCACCTCAAGGTGATGGCCTCGGGCGGCGTGGCGTCCCCGACCGACCGCGTCGACTCGACGCAGTACTCGGCCGGGGAGCTGCGCGCGATCGTCGAGGAAGCCGAGGCGGCCAACCGGTACGTCGCCGCGCACGCCTACACCGCCCGCGCCGTCAACCGCGCCCTGGAACTGGGTGTCCGGTCGATCGAGCACGGCAACCTCATCGACGACCGCAGTGTCGAGCTGTTCCGGGAGCACGACGCCTTCCTGGTCCCGACGCTGGTGACGTACTGGGCCTTGAAGGAGGAGGGCCGCGAGCACGGGCTGCCGGAATCGAGCCGGCGCAAGGTCGACGACGTCCTCGGCGCGGGCCTGGCGGCCCTGGACCGCGCGGCCCGCGGCGGCGTCCGGCTGGTCTACGGCACGGACCTGCTCGGCGGCATGCACCGCCACCAGAACCACGAGTTCCGCCTGCGCGCCGAGGTCCAGTCCCCGCTGGAGGTGCTCCGCTCGGCGACGTCGACGGCGGCGGAGCTGCTGAACCTCACCGGCGAGATCGGCACGCTGGCCGTGGGCGCGCACGCCGACCTGCTGGTGGTGGACGGCGACCCGCTGGCGGACGCCGGCGTGCTGGCCGAGCCGAAGCACTTCCGCCACATCGTCCAGGGCGGCGAAGTGGTCTCCGGCTGACTACCAGTTCCGGACCGGGGGCGCGTACCCCGCCGGCTTGTCGCCGATCTTCAGGTCCGGGCTGACGATCCAGTGCTGGTACGCCGGGGTGAACATGCGGTACACCGACGCCGGCGGGACCGCGCTCGCCTCGTCGAGCAGGGTCCGCAGCTCGGCCGGGAGTGCGAAGTCGAGCGCCGCCATGCTCTTGCCGAGCTGCTCGGCGCTGCTCGCGCCGACGATCGCGGCCGCGATGCCCGGCTGCGTCGCCACCCAGTTGATCGCCACCTGGGCCATCGTCACGCCCAGCTTGGTGGCGACCTCTTCGAGGGGCTCGAGCACCTGAGGGGTGCGCTCGGTCCAGCCGGTCCCGTCGCTGAGCCGTCCCGCGCCGCCGTCGCGGTACTTGCCGGTGAGGACCCCGCCGGCCAGCGGGCTCCACGCCGTGACGCCGAGGCCGAGGTGCTGGGCCATCGGGACGTGTTCGGTCTCGATCTGGCGCTCGACCAGCGAATACGGCAGCTGCAGGGTGACCATCGGAGCCAGCGAGTGCGCCTCGGTGAGGCTCTGCGCCCGCGCCGCGTACCAGCTCGGCACGTCGGACAGGCCGGGGTAGCGGATCTTGCCCGCGCGGACGAGGTCGTCGAACGTGCGCACGACCTCCTCGACCGGCGTGATCCGGTCCCAGGTGTGCAGCAGGTAGACGTCGACGTAGTCGGTGCCCAGCCGGCGCAGCGAGGCGTCGAGCGCGCGGATCAGGTGCTTGCGCCCGTTGCCGCCGGCGTTGGGATCGGCCGGGTCGACGGTGTTGGTGAACTTGGTGGTGAGCACCACCCGGTCGCGGGAGTGCGTTTCGGCGATCAGCTTGCCGAGGATCGTCTCGCTCTCGCCGGCGGTGTAGAAGTCCGCCGTGTCGACGAAGTTGCCGCCCTCGTCGAGGTACTTCCGGAAGATCGGGCGCGCTTCGGCTTCGGTCTTGCCGTAGGCGGCGTGGAAGCCGCCGGTGCCGAAGTTCATGGTGCCGAGGGCGAGCCGGCTGACGCGCAGCCCGGAGCGGCCGAGGAGGTAGTACTGGTCTAGTGCCATGACTGCAGCGTGCCGAGCCGTTTTTGGACCCGCAAGTCCAGTCCGCGAGCGCCTCGGGATGGCGCTCGCGGACCGGAGCTCAGCGGCAGCGGTAGCTCGACGCCGTGGCCGGGTCGCCGCCGGTGTAGCGCGAAACCCGCGGGTACGGGCACAGGTTGCGCGTCTTCCCGTCCGCGGACGCCGCCAGGGTGGCCGGCGCCGTGCCGTGCTCGACCCAGTCGACGAGCGCGCCCAGCGCGTTCGTCGGCTCCGGGCCGCCACCGCCGAAGCAGTGCTCGACACCCGGCGCGAGGAACAGCCGGTAGAAGTCGTTCACCCGCTGCGGGCCGCCCATCGTGCGCTCCACCTGGGTGCGGTAGGACAGCGTGCCGCCCGGCGGGATGAGCTGGTCGTTCACGCCGACGAACGTGATCAGCTTGCCGCCGGCGCGGCGGAACGCCGACAGATCCGGGTCGGACGTGCCGATGACGTCGTCGTACTCCCGCACCGACTGGCGGAACAGGGCGGTGAACTGCGGGTAAGTGAGCTTCGAGGTGTCGAAGCCGTTCTGCTTCTCCAGGAACGACTGCACCCACTTGACGGCGACCGGGAAGCCCGGCGCGGTCAGCGTGCCGTCGGGGCCGGGCTGGGTGCCGGCCAGCCACGTGAAGTCCGCGCCCTTCGGCAGCCCCGCCCACAGCTTGCGGCCGCGCTCGTCCGTGGGGCCGGCCCAGATCTTGCGCACGACCTCGGCGTCCGCGGCCGTGACGGTGACCTCGTGGCCGTCGCAGACCACCTTCGTCCCGACGAGGCTGCGCGGGTCGTAGCCGCACTCGTCCGGGCGGTCGACGATGCCGTTGGTCACGCCGTCCCGCGCGTCACACGCCTGGACCGCGGCCGTGCGGAACGCCGAAAGCACGCAGGGGCTGGGGAAATCGTGGCTCTGGTTCATCACGATCTGCGGCCAGAGGGTCGCGACCGCGAACTGCGTCCAGTCGACGGCGGGTGCGTTGGCCAGGATGCCGTCGAAGTCGCCCGGGTGGTTCTGGGCTTCCGAGTAGCCCTGGCGGCCGCCGGTCGAGCAGCCGGTCCAGTAGGAGTACGAGATCGGCCGCTGGTAGTACCGCTGGGTGACGGCCTTGCCGATGACGGCTTCTTCGTGCACCGATCGGGTGGCGAAGTTGGTCAGGAGCGTCTGGTCGACCTGGCCGTCTTTCAGCGCCCAGGACGTGTCGAGGCCGTTCAGGGACACGCCGGCGTCGGTCGTCACGGCGCTGTAGCCGTCCTTGACCGCCTGCGGGAGCGCGTCGAAGTTGCCGGCGGCGTAGGCGCTGCCGCCGAGGGCCTGGAGGCGGCCGTTCCACCCGGTGTCCGGCAGGGCCACGGCGACCTTGACGTGGTCCGCGCCGGTGTGGGTGAGCGTGACGGTGATCTGGCAGTACGACGGCTGCTGCGCGGCCTGCACCGACTCGATCTTGGCGCCGGGCGGGGCGGGCACCGCGACGGCGGCGCACGGGGTCGGGGTTGCTGCCGAGGCGGCCGGCTGCGTGACGGTGGTCAGCAGGAGCGGCACGGCGGCGGCGAGAAGGAGGCGTTTCATCGGTCTCTCCGGTCGCTTTCGTCCGATGTGGACATTGCGGGGGGAACGGTAGGCGCGAGGCCGGGGCCCCCGCGCCCGTCGGATGACGCTGCTGCCGTACGTCACTCGGCCGTGAGCTGCGGAAACGGGCGTTGGGTAAGGTCGTTCGCATGGCGCTGAGCGGACGGGACACCGAGCTGAAGGAGCTGGGCGAGCTCGTCGACGGCCCGGCGGACCGCAGCGGCGTCGTCCTCCGCGGCGAAGCGGGCATCGGGAAGTCCGCGCTCGTGGCGTCGACGGCCGCGGCGGCCTCGGTGGCGGGGTTGCGGGTGCTGCGGACGTCCGGGGCGGAGGCCGAGCGGAACCTGGCTTACGCCGGGCTGCACCAGTTGCTGTACCCGGTCCGGGCGGGGGTGGCGGAGCTCCCCGCGCCGCAGCGGGACGCCTTGCGGACGGCGCTGGGGCTGGCAGACGGTCCTTCGCCGAGTGCGTACCTGGTCGGGCTGGCGGCGCTGACGCTGCTGGCCGAGGAGGCGGCGGCCAAGCCGCTGCTGCTGGTGGCGGAGGACGTGCACTGGCTGGACCGGGCGAGCGCGGACGTCCTGGCGTTCGTGGCGCGGCGGATCGAGACCGAGCCGATCGTGCTGCTGGCCACCCTCCGGGACGGCGCGGAGTCCCCGTTGCTCGAGGCGGGGTTGCCCTCGATGGTGCTGGACCGCCTCCCGCCCGACGCGGCGGCCGAGCTGCTGGATTCGGTGGCACCGCGGCTGGCACCGGCGGTCCGGACGAGGCTGCTCGCGGAGGCGGCGGGGTTGCCGCTGGCGTTGACGGAGCTGCCCTCGGCGGTGGCCGAGCTCGACGGGCTGGATCCGGTGCTGCCGTTGACCGAGCGCTTGGAGCGCACGTTCACGGCCCGGGTGGCGGCACTGCCGGAGGCGACGCGCACGGCATTGCTGGTGGCGGCGCTGAACGAGACGACATCGTTGACGGAGACACTGGCGGCGACGGGCGCGCTGCTCGGGATGACTACAGAGTCCGGCATCCTCGCCCCCGCCGTCGAGGCTCGGCTGGTCGAGCTCTCCGCCGGAGCCGTCACCTTCCGGCACCCCCTCATGCGGTCCGCCATCCCCGGCGCCTTCACCCCGCTCGACCGCCGGAACGCCCACCTCGCGCTCGTCGAAGCCCTCCGGGACCAGCCCGATCGGCGCGCCTGGCACCAGGCCGCCGCCACCGCCGGGCCCGATGAAACCGTCGCCGCCGAACTCGAACGCACCGCCGAGCGGGCGCGGTTCCGGGGCGGGGCCGCCGCGGCCATTGCCGCTCTCGAACAGGCCGCGCGGCTGAGCCCGGACGCCGAGGACCAGGCCGACCGGCTGCTCAAGGCCGCCGAACTGGCCGTCGAGTCCGGGTGGCGGGAGACCGCCGAACGGCTCGTGCACGCCGCCAACCCCGCGGACTCCCGCCGGCGGGCCACCGCCGGGCGGCTGCTCAGCGAGTTCGATGACGGCGTCCGCGAAGATCCCGCCCGCGTCGCCGAACTCGCCCGGACCGCCGCCTCCGTCGCGGAAGACGGGCACCACGACGCCGCCATGCGGATCCTCTGGAGCGCCGCCATGCGCTGCTTCTGGACCGAACCCGGCCGAGAAGCGAGACAAGCCCTCCTGAACGTCGCCGATCGGCTGCCCATCCCCGGAAACGACCCGCGGATCGTCGCCGTCACCGCGTACGTCGCGCCCTTCGAACGCGGTGAAGCCGTCCTGGCCCACCTGCGGGAGCTGGTCGCCAAGACCGGCGCCGATCCCGAAGTGGACCGGTACCTGGGCAGCGCCGCGCTGCAGGTCGGGGCCTTCGACCTCGCCGCCCGGTTCTCCGCCGCGGCAGCCCCCGGCCTGCGGGCCCAGGGCCGGCTCGGGCTGCTGCCGCGGGCGCTGGCCGTCCAGGCGTGGAGCCGCGTCCGGCTCGGCGATCTGGCCGGGGCCGGGCCGGCCGCGGCGGAGGCGGCCCGGTTCGCGCGGGAGACCGGCCAGCCGTTCATGGCCGGGCTCGCCACCGCGGTCCAGGCCGAAATCGCCGCCCTGCGCGGCGAGCACAAGCAGGCGAAGACGCTGGCCGACGAGGCCGAACGCGCCGGACTCGCGGCCGGCGCCCGGCCCGTGCTGGCCACCGTCCAGCTCACCCGCGGGCTGACCAGCCTGAGCGAGGGCCGGTTCGAGGACGCCTTCGCCGACCTGCGGCGGCTGCTCGACCCGGCCGACCCCGCCTACCAGCTGGCGTTGCGCACCTACTGCGTCGCGGAACTCACCGAGGCCGCGGTGCGGGCCGGCCGGACGGACGCGCTGCGCGACGTCCTCGCCGAGCTCGAGCCGCTCGCGGCGAAGACTCCGTCACCCGCGCTGCACATCGGGCTGCGGTACGCGCGAGCCGTGCTCGACCCGGACGACGAGCGGTTCGCCGAAGCACTGCGCGCCGACCTGACCGGCTGGCCCGCCGAACGCGGCCGCGTCCACCTGGCGTTCGGCGAGTGGCTGCGGCGGCAGCGGCGGGTCGTCGAATCGCGGACGCACCTGCGCACCGCCCGCAAGACGTTCGACGCGCTCGGCATGGCCGCCTGGGCCGACCGGGCGCGCCGCGAGCTGCGCAGCGCGGGCGAGTCGAGCCCGAACCGCGGCCCGGACGCCCGGGACAAGCTGACCCCGCACGAGCTGAGCATCGCGCAGCTGGCCGCCGAGGGGCTGACGAACCGGGAGATCGGGCAGCGGCTGTACCTTTCGCACCGGACCGTCGGCACCCACCTGCACCGGATCTTCCCCAAGCTGGGCGTGAGCTCCCGCGCCGACCTCGCCGGGAAGCTCAAGACCCTCGGCGGGTGACGTACACCGGCTGCGTCATTTGACGGGCGCGCGGTTCACCGGACAGCTCCTAACGTGGTGAAAGTCCCACGGTCTTTTCGCACAGGAGCAGCAGATGATCAGCAGGAGAAGGTTCGGGCAGGCGTTCGCGGCCGGGCTCGCGGCGGCGTCCTTGGCGGCCTGCTCGACGACGGGCACTCCCGCGGCCGCCCCCTCCTCGCCGCCCGACTTGCGGGCCGGGTCCGGGGAGCACACCTCGCTCGGGCCGGTCAAGCAGGCCGACGCCGGGGTGCTCACCATGGCCTACCACGAGTTCGGGCCGGCGACCGGGCAGCCGGTGGTGCTGCTGCACGGCTGGCCCTACGACCCGTACAGCTACGTCGACGTCGCGCCGATCCTGGCCGCCGCCGGCTACCGGGTGATCGTCCCCTACCTGCGCGGCTACGGCCCGACGGCGTTCAAGTCCGCCGAGACGGTCCGCAACGGCCAGCAGACGGCCGTGGCGCTGGACGTCATCGCGCTGCTGGACGCGCTCAAGATCGACAAGGCCGTCTTCGGCGGGTACGACTGGGGCGGCCGGACCGTCGACATCATCGCCGCGCTGTGGCCGCAGCGCTGCAAGGCGATCGTCGCGGTGAGCGGGTACATCGTCACGAACCTCACGGCGAACCTGCAGCCCTTGGCGCCGCAGGCCGAGCTCGGCTGGTGGTACCAGTACTACTTCGCGACCGAGCGCGGCCGCGCCGGCTACACGGCGAACCGCCACGACTTCAACAAGCTGATCTGGAAGACCGCGTCCCCGGCCTGGCACTTCGACGACGCGACCTACGACCGCAGCGCGGCGGCGTTCGACAACCCCGACCACGTCGCCATCGTCATCCACAACTACCGCTGGCGCCTGAGCCTCGCCCCGGGCGAGCCGCAGTACGAGGCGTACGAAGAGAAGCTGGCGGCCGGCGCGACCATCGGCGTCCCGTCGATCACCATCGGCAGCGACTTCGACGGCGCGGCCAAGGACGGCCAGGCGTACCGGGCGAAGTTCACCGGCAAGTACGAGCACCGGATCTTCGACGGCATCGGCCACAACGTGCCGCAGGAGGCGCCGCGGCCGTTCGCCCAGGCGATCGTGGACGCCGACCGGATGTGAGAAAAGGGCCCGATCTTCCCGGGCCCCTTTCAGTGCGTCGCTCGGTGGATGACGTCGACGACGGCTTCCGGGCCCGCCGCCGCGATCGCGTGCGGCGAATCCACCTCGGTGATCGACGCGTGCGCGCGCCGGGCCTCGAACCGTTCCGCCGCCGGGGGAATCGCCTGGTCGCGGGTCGCGACCAGGGCGTACTTCCGGATGCCCGCCGGTGCGGTGGCGGCGATCTGCTCGTCGAAGGCCGCCGCCAGGATCGGGCGCCGGCCCGCCGCCGCGACGGCCGTGTCCAGAGCCGGGAGACCCGCGGCGAACAGCGATGGGTAGCTCGCCGCGTTCACGACCAGCTCCGGGCCCACCGCGAGTGAGCACGCCCGCCCCGGCGACCGCCACGGCCGCCAGCGCCGTGATGGCCCGCTGCATCAGGCGACCGTCGCGTCGAGGGTGACCTCGATGTTGCCGCGCGTGGCCTTCGAGTACGGGCACACCTGGTGCGCGCCCTGGACGAGCTCGTCGGCCGTGGCCTGGTCGATGCCCGTCGCCTCCAGGTGCAGCGCGGCGCTGAGCTGGAACTCGCCCGCCTCGGTGTCGTGGTGCAGGGTCACCTCGGCGACCACGGCGAGGTCGTCCAGCGGCACCTTCTTCGCGCCCGCGACCCGGCGCACGGCCCCGACGAAGCAGGACGCCCAGCCCGCCGCGAACAGCTGCTCCGGGTTGGTGCCGTCGCCCGCGCCGCCGAAGGCCTTGGGCACGGTGAGGGTGACGTCGAGCGCGCCGTCGTCGGAGGTCGCGCGGCCGCCGTTGCGGCCCTCCGCGGTGGAGGTGGCGACGGCGGTGTAGGTCACTTCGGACATGGTCTTCCTTTCAGCGGGTGACTTCACCACGCTAGAAATCCCGGAGGGCCCGCGGCGACCGTCGTCCGACGTCACCCGTGTACGTCACCGCAGCCGGCCGGCCGCTTTCGAAGGAAGCAGGGTTGTCCGTCCGGACCCCGGGTAACCGGCCCGGATGCGCATCGTGGTGACCGGAGCGACCGGCAACATCGGAACCGGGGTCGTGCGCGCGTTGGGCGCGGATCCGCAGGTCGAGACCATCGTCAAGCTCGCCAGGCGGCCGGCGGAGGGGGTCGTCACGGCCGACGTCGAACGCGACGACCTCGTGCCGCTCTTGCGCGGCGCCGACGCCGTCGTGCACCTGGCGTGGCTGTTCCAGCCCACCCGGCGTCCCGAACGGACGTGGCGCGCGAACGTCCTCGGCTCGATGCGGGTGTTCGAAGCGGCGGCCGCGGCGGGCGTGCCCAAGCTCGTCTACACGTCGTCGATCGGGGCCTATTCGCCGCGGCGGGACGACGAGCCGGTGACCGAGGACTGGCCGACGCACGGCTGGCCCGGGGCCGCCTACACCCGGGAAAAGGCCTATCTGGAGCGGTACCTCGACGCGTTCGAGGGCCGGCACCCGAAGCTCGACGTCGTCCGGATGCGGCCGGGGTTCGTCTTCCAGCGCAGTGCCGCGACCGAGCAGCGCCGCCTGTTCGCTGGGCCGTTCGTGCCGGGATCGCTGGTGCGGCCGGGCCTGATCCCGGTGGTGCCGGACGTCCGCGGCCTGCGGTTCCAGATCGTGCACACCGACGATCTCGCCGACGCCGTCCGCCGCGCGGTGACGCGCCCGGTGCGCGGGGCATTCAACATCGCGACCGGCCCGGTCGTGGACCCGCGGTTCGCGGCCGGCCTGCTGGGCGCGCGCACGATCGGTGTCCCGGCGGCCGTGGTCCGCGCGGCGGTGGACGCGGCTTGGCGCCTGCACGCGATCCCGGCGTCACCGGGCCTGTTCGACGCGGTCATGCGGCTGCCGGTGCTGGACACGAGCCGCGCGGAGTCCGAATTGGACTGGCAGCCGGGCCGGGACGCGGCGGCCACGCTGAAGGAATTCCTCGCGGGACTGCGGGAAGGCGCCGGCGCGGACACCGCCCCGCTGGCCCCGGACGCCCACCGGCTGCACGAGATCTCGACCGGCGTGGGGCGCAAGCCCTAGGCGAGCTCGGCCGAGACGACCGACAGCAGCTCGCGCAGCCGGTCGAGCAGGGGGCCGGTCTCGTCGGCCGCCAGCAGGACGGCGCAGACCATGCTGCTCTCGCGGACGCCGTCCTTGATGTCGACGGACAGTTCGTGCACGGGCCGGCCTTCGAGGGCGCCGACCAGCGCGGCGATCTCTTCGGCACCGCCGACGAAGTAGGTGGCGATCCGGCGGCGCAGCAGCATGGCCGAGCGGGGCGCGGCAACGGCGAAGGACGTGGACATGGCGGATCTCCCTTGTGGAGGGGGGAATGAGATCGGGGCCAGGTCCCGGAAAAGGGCGATCGTCGACGCAGCGCGCCGGCGACCTGGGTTCAGCCGGCGCGCCGGGTTACGAGTCGCGAGGACAGCATCGGGCGCAGCACGGCGACAGGCTAACACGACCCCGGAACACCGCGCACGGCGTCACCGGCCGCACCCCTCAACTCGCGCGGATGATCCCCAGGCCGAGCGGCGTGATCTCGTGGATCTGCGACTTCCCCGACCGGTTGCTGCTGATCAGCCCGCTGGCCCGCAACACCGACGCGTGCTGGCTCGCCGTGGCCGGGGAGATGCCCGTCAGGTCCGCCAGCTCGCTCGTGTTGCACCTCGTCGTCGCGATCGTCACCAGGACCTTGGCCCGCGTCTGGCCCAGCAGCGCCGCCAGTGAGGGGCCCGGCTCCGCGTCGCTGTCGAACCTCGGGTGGCTGATCGAATAGACCAGCGCCGGCGGGAGGAGGGGGTCCTTGTACGTCGTCGGCATGCCGTGGGCGAAGAACGCCGGGATCAGCCTCAGCCCGCGGCCGTCGAGGTGCAGCTCCTGGTCGATCGGGAAGCGCACCCGCAGCACCGGCGGGGACCAGGTCACCTCCGGGTGCAACGTCGACAGCAGCAGCTGCGGCCCGCCGCGGTCCAGGTTGGCCT
Organism: Amycolatopsis mediterranei; assembly: GCF_026017845.1. NCBI lineage: Bacteria > Bacillati > Actinomycetota > Actinomycetes > Pseudonocardiales > Pseudonocardiaceae > Amycolatopsis > Amycolatopsis mediterranei. The sequence continues at coordinate 8,597,568 of NZ_CP100416.1, read as the reverse complement.
GCAGCCGGTGGCGGTCGCGGGCGACCGCGCGGCGCACCGTCGCCCAGTCCGGCGCGACGCACTGGCGGTAGTAGTCGTGCAGCGCCGAGCCCAGCCGCCGCAGCTCGCGGGGCTCGCCGTCGCCGATGCGGCGCAGCCACGCCGGGACGTGGGTGCCCTGCGCCGCCAGCTCGCCGACGTCGGCGGCCAGCACCGGCGATGGCGTCTCGAGCACCGCCGAAATCCCGTCGCCGATCGTGCGGGTGCCGGCCGGGGTGAGGAAGTCCGGGCAGTAGCCGTACGGCGGGACGGCGGACATCAGCAGCCGGCCGGACTGCGGGACCGCGGAGCGTGATCCCCGCCGCCAGCGGCCGAAGAACGGCTCACCCTCCGGACGCCGGATGCGGTAGCTGCTCATCAGCAGCTCCCACATCGGGTCGGCGTCCTCGGCGATGGTCAGCTTCGCCAGGTCCGCTTCGGTGAAGTGAATTTTCAACATCGATGGCGGCACCCCTTTCCCCGCCGAGGGTAACGGGCACCGCCGGGGCATCCGACGAGGGTCACGCGGCCGCCGGAAATTCACGCACCCGGGCTCGAATTCCGCACAGTCTGGCGAGCCGCCTTCACCCTCCGCAAGGGTAAAAAGCCGTGCTGTGGCAGTTCACGCTGTGTGATTGGTGCGTACGGGGGAAACGACCGGCATTCCTTGACAACACCACGGTCGCCGGAGTTACGTCGTCGGCTGAATTCCGCGGAAAAGGAACCGGAAATCGTTCTCGGGCCACCGGTACGAATCGAGCCACGCCACCGATGAAAGAAGACGAACCCTCGTCCCGCCGTTCCGTCGCGTCCTGGAATCCGGGTAGCTGGCGGTTGCGCACCAAGATCTCCGTAGTCCTGTTGCTGCCCGTCCTGGTCGCCCTGCTGCTGGCGGGCGGCCGGGTGCAGGCCGAACTCGCCCAAGCGGGCGGCCTCAGCGCCGTCCGCGACCAAATGCCGGTCGTGCAAGGGATTTCCGAACTCGCCGGGCTGGTCGACGACGAGATGATCCACGACGGCGCGGCCGCCCAGACCGCGGCGGTCGACGAGAAAGCCGCCACCGTCCGCCACGATGCCGCCTTTTCCCAGCTCAGCCCGGAGCTGGCGCGGTCATTGGAAGATCAGCTGGGTAAATTGGCCGACCTGCGGCAGCAGACCGGTTCACCGGCCGCGAAAACCGCGGCTTACCACGACTTCACGGTCGCGCTCAGCGAAGTGATCGCCGGGATCGTCGAGCAGGCCGGGAATGGTGATCTCGGCGCTTTGGCCTCCGTCGCCGAATCGTTGGTGCAGCTGAGGACCAGTCTCGCCGATCAACAGGCATTGGCCGGCCGGTCCGAAGGCACCTCGGCCTCCGCCGCCGAGCGCGCCGCGGCGGAGGAAACCGTACTCACCGGACAGATCCGGCGTGCGCTGCCCGCCGGCGCCGCGGCCGCCCGGTTCGCCGCGGCGACCAGTCCGGGTGCCGGGGGCGCCGAGGCGAAGCGCACGGTGCTCGGCACCATCCTCGCCGAGCAGGTGAAAACGCTTTCGGACGCGGTCGGTGCGCAGACCAACACCGCGCGGTCCGACGCGCTGCGCGACACCGCGCTGGTGATCGCCTCGCTCCTCGGCGCCCTCGCCATCGCCCTCGCCGTGGCCCGCTCGGTGGTCGCCCCGATCCGGCGGCTGCACGCCGCCGCGCTCGACACCGCGCAACGCCGCCTGCCCGGCACCATCGAACGCATCCGCGAAGGCGAGGAGGTCGACTGGCGGCGGACCGCGCCGATCCCGGTCGACTCCGAGGAGGAGATCGGGCAGCTCGCCCGGGCCTTCGACGACATGCACCGGCAGGCGGTCCGCCTGGCCGTCGGTGAGCAGGCCGAGATGCGGATCCAGGTCAGCGAAATGTTCATGACGCTGTCCCGGCGCAGCCAGTCGCTGGTGGAGCTGCAGCTTTCGGTGATCGAGGACCTCGAAGCCGACGAGCAGGACCCGCAGCGGCTGGCCGAGCTGTTCCAGATCGACCACATCGCCACCCGGCTGCGGCGCAACGGCGAGAACCTGCAGGTCCTCGCGGGCGGCAAGCCGGTGCGCCGCGACGTCGGCCCGGTCGCGACGGTCGAGCTGCTGCGGGCCGCGACGTCGGAGGTCAAGGACTACCAGCGCGTCTCGCTCGGCAACGCGCCGCGCGGCTCGGTGCAGTCCGAGGCCGCGGCGGACGTCGTGCACATCCTCGCCGAGCTGCTGGAGAACGCCATCCGGTCGTCGCCGCCGGAGGAGCAGGTCGTGCTCACCGCCGACCGCGGCTTCGACGGCGGCCTGCTGATCGAGGTCGTCGACGTCGGGCTCGGCATGACCCGCGAAGACCTCGAAGCGGCGAACGCCCGGCTGGCCGCCGGGGCCGCGGTCAGCCCGGAGACCACCCGCCGGATGGGCCTGTTCGTGGTGAGCAGGCTGGCCGCCTCGCACGGGATCACCGTCCGGCTGCGGCCCACGACCACGCGGACCGCGAGCGCCGGCATCACCGCCAGCGTGCACGTCCCGGGCGTGCTGATCCTGGTCGACCTGCCGCCCCGGACCGTCCCGCCGGCGCTGACCCCGGCGGTCAACGGCTCGGTCAACGGCGGGGTCAACGGCGCCGTCCGGCACGAGCTCGAACCGCGGTGGCCCGCCGAAGAACCGCCGCCGGTGGCCGTGGCGGACCCGCCGACGCCGATCTTCGACCAGATGCTGTCGCACTGGTTCGCCGAAGCCCCGGCGACGCCGGCCCGGCCCGGCACCTGGGCGACGCCGGCCGACCCGGTCCGCCAGGCCGCCGAAGCCGCGGTCGGCACCCTCGACGACAGCGAGTTCACCGATTCGGGGCTGCCGGCCCGGACGCCGGGTGCGCAGCTCGCGCCGGGCTCGGTGACCCCGCGCGCGCCGCAGCCGCCGGACCCGGCCTTCCGCGACCCGGCCGCGGTGCGGAACAACCTTTCCCGGCACTACAGCGGCATGCGCGCGGCCCGGCACCGGGTCGCGGGCGAGCCGGAGGCGGAGCAGCGATGAGCACCCGGCAGGAAGGAGCGGAAGTGGCCGAGAGGTCCCGGAACTGGCTGGTTTCGGCGTTCACCCAGGAGGTGCCCGGCGTGGCGCACGCCGCGCTGGTCTCGGCGGACGGGCTGCTCGTGGCGGCGGACGAAGCCCTGCCGCGCGACCGCGCCGACCAGCTCTCGGCGATCGCGTCCGGCCTCTCCAGCCTCGCGCTCGGCACCGCCGACCTGTTCACCGCGGGGCGGGTGGTGCAGTCGGTGATCGAGATGGAGCAGGGCTTCCTGCTGCTGATGAACGTCGGCGACGGCTCGAACCTGGTGGTGCTGGCCAACCCGGGCTGCGACATCGGTCTGGTGGGCTACGAGATGACGTTGCTGGTGGACCGGGTCGGGAAGGTGGTCGAGACCCCGGCTCGGCCCGCGGCCGCACCGGGGGCGGCCCGGTGACCGAAGGCCGGCGACGCGAGGGCGGGCGGCACGCGGCGTCGCTGGCCCGCCCCTACGCGTGGACCGCCGGTCGCACCCGGCCGACGGTCGACCTGGCGGTGGAAGCCCTCGTGGAGACGACGGCGGAGGGCCGCACGGCGCCCTTCAGCCCGACCAACCCCCTGGCCGTGGTGACGCAGCTGTGCCTGCACCAGCGGTCGGTGGCGGAGGTCGCCGCCCACCTGGGCGTGCCGCTCGGCGTGGCCAGGGTGCTCATCGGCGATCTGCTCATCGCCGGCCAGGTGTCGATCCGCGACACGCTCACCGCGGACGCCTCCTGGGACGAACGGAACGACCTGCTCGAAAGGGTCCTCAGTGGACTACGTGCGCTCTGACAGTGTCACCCAAAGCGGTGTTTCCCAAAACGGTGTCGCGAGAAGCGGTACCACCCGAAGCAGCCGGATCACCTCGGCGAAGATCGTCGTGGCCGGGGGGTTCGGGGCCGGCAAGACGACGTTCGTCGGTGCCGTCTCGGAAATCGCCCCGCTGCGGACCGAAGCCCTGATGACGACCGCGTCGATCGGCGTGGACCGGGCCGAAGCGGTGCCGGGGAAGTTCGCCACCACGGTCGCGATGGACTTCGGCAGGCTCACCCTGGCCGACGACCTGGTGCTCTACGTCTTCGGCACGCCGGGGCAGCACCGGTTCTGGTTCATGTGGGACGACCTCGTCTGCGGGGCGGTGGCGGCGATCGTCCTGGTGGACACGCGCCGGCTGGCCGACTCCTTCGCCTCGATCGACTTCTTCGAGTCGCGCGGCCTGCCGTTCCTGGTCGCCATCAACCAGTTCCAGGACACCCGCCAGCACGGGCCCGACCAGGTGCGCGAGGCCCTCAAGATCCCGCCCGCGGTGGAGGTCGTCACCTGCGACGCGCGCTCGCCGGAGTCGACGAAGAAGACCCTCATCGCCGCGGCCGAGCACGCGCTCGCCGAGCACCACGCCCCCCGATCACGCAAAGCTTGAAGGAGCCCGGAAATGCCCATGAACCACGAAGACTTCGCGATGGGCAACTGGCTCGTCGTGCTCGCGTACCTCACCTCGGTGGTGGGCTGCGCCCTCGGCCTCGCCTGCACGCTGCAGGCGCGCTCCACCGACAGCCCGCGCGCCCGGCTGACCTGGCTGGTGCTCGCGGCGGTGTCGATCGGCGGGGTCGGCATCTGGGTCATGCACTTCATCGCGATGCTCGGCTTTTCCACGCCCGGCATGCCGGTGCGGTACGACATCCTGCGCACGGCGCTCTCGGCGATCCTGTCGGTGGCGGCGGTGTTCTGCGGGCTGCTGGTGTTCGGCGTCCGCAACCGGTTCGCGTGGAGGCGGCTGCTGCTCGGCGGGCTGCTGACCGGGCTGGCGGTGGCCGTCATGCACTACACGGGGATGTGGGCGGTGCAGGTCAAGGGCGTGATCGGCTACGACCCGACGCTGGTGGCGCTCTCGGTGATCATCGCCGTGGTCGCGGCCACGGCGGCGCTGTGGTTCACGGTCGGGCTGGACAAGCTCCTGCCCCGGCTGGCGGCGGGCCTGGTGATGGGCGCGGCGGTCACCGGCATGCACTACACCGGCATGGCGGCGGTGCGCCTGCACCTGGACCCGGGTGCGCCCGACCCGTCCGGCACCGAGGTGTTCTCGTTCCTGTTCCCGGTGTTCGTCCTGGCGGCACTGGCGATGGCGGTCCCGATCTGCGCTGTCCTGATGGCGACGTCGAGTTCGGAGGCACCCCGGCACACGACGGTCGTGCCCTCGGAGCTGTCCTCGAAGTAGGGGCGGCTCATCGGCCCGGCGGACCCGCCCTAGTCCGTCGCGGACTTCGTGGCGGCGGTGGGCACGGGGAACCGGTCGGCGCTGAAGTGGACCAGGATCGCCGTCGCCGTGGCGCAGACGACGTCGCCCGCTCTGAGCTCACCGGTGGCGTGGAGCTTGCGGCCGTCGCGGCGGACGAGCCGGGCTTCGGCGGTGAGCGGCACGGCGTACGGCGTCCCCTGGTGGTAGTCGACGGTCAGCGACGCCGTCATGCCCGGGAAGCCGGCCGCGGCGGTGGCGCGGCCCAGCACGTGGTCCAGCACGGCGGCGACCCAGCCGCCGTGCACGCGCCCGGGCGGCCCTTCGTGCGCGGCGCCGAGGAGGACGTCGGCGCGCACCGACTCGGGTCCCACGTGCACCCACGACAGCGGCGGCGCCAGCGGGTTCCCCGGCCCCTCCAGGGGATTGTTGATGCTCAGGTGACCTCCGCCGTCGAGGGCGGCGAGCAGCAGCGGCTGCGCGCCGCCGCCCGCGCGCAGTGCCTCGGTGACGGCTTCGACCCGGCGGGCCGCGGCGGCGAGATCGGCTTCGCCGTCGCGCACGCAGACGGAGGCCTCGATCAGCTCGCGGATCCGGGCGCCGAGCAGCGCCCGCCCGGGTGGCACGCCGTCGACGATCGGAAAGGGGTTTTCGGACATCGCGCTCCCCGGGCCCGGAACTAGAACACGTTTCACTCTAGCAGGCGGAAAGCGCCGATCGGCAAGATCAACCAGGCATACCCGGTGCGCCGCCGGCGGTGCGCCCGGTCGCCGTCAGAGCTTCCCGCCCGCCACCGGCGGCATGTCCGGGGCGTCCTCGATCGGCGTGCCGGCTTCGCGGAACAGGTGGTTCTCGACCTCGAACAGGTTGCCGCCGGCCCGCTCGACGACGGTGAGCAGCGTGGACATCTGCGCCACCTCCTCCACCTGTTCCTTCAGGAACCAGTGCACGAACTGCTCGCCGAGGTAGTCCTCCTCCAGCCGCGCGGCCTTCGCCATCGCCTCGATGGCGGCGGTGACCGTGCGTTCCTGGGTCACGGCCAGCTCGATCGCTTCGTGCACGCTCGAAAAGTCGTTCCGCACTTCTTCGCTGCCCGGGATGGCCACCGGCTCGTCGCGGTCGAGCAGGTAGCGCACCATCGCCAGCGCGTGGTTGCGCTCCTCGATCGCCTGCCGGTAGAAGCGCTTGGCCAGCCGGGGCAGGTCGCGAGCGTCGAACCAGACGGCCAGGGCGATGTACTGCTGGGCGGCGGTGAACTCGTGGCGGATCTGCGTCTGCAGCAGTTCGGCGAACTTCCGGGTTTCGGCCATGCCCCACAACCTACGACGGATCCGGGGCGCGCAGCTACGATCGGCCGGTGCCTCCCGCGCCCGGCCTGCCCGATCTGTCCGGCACGATCGCCTGCGTCACCGGCGCCTCCGGGGTGATCGGCCGCGGGATCGCGCTCCGGTTCGCCGAAGCGGGCGCGGCCGTGGCGGTGCACCACCGCCGTCCCGGAGCGGCCGACGAGGTTGTCGCGGCGATCGAAGCCGCCGGTGGGCGGGCCCGCGCGTTCGCCGCCGAGCTCACCGAAGACCACGCTCTGCTCGACGCCGTCGCGGAGTGGGGTGGCCGGCTCGACGCGCTGGTGAACAACGCCGGCATCCAGCCGGTGGAAGCCCTCGACGGGCTGACGGTCGAGCGCTGGCGGGCCATGCTGGAGGCCACCTTGACGAGCGCGTTCTCCTGCACCCAGGCCGCGGCCCGGCTGATGGGCGACGGCGGGAGCGTCACGCACATCGCGTCGATCGAGGCCCGGCAGCCGGCGCCCGGCCACGTCCACTACAGCGCGGCCAAGGCGGCGCTGGTCATGCACGCCCGCGGCGCGGCGCTGGAGTACGGGCCGCGCGGGATCCGCGTCAACACGGTGTCGCCGGGGCTGATCGCGCGGCCGGGTCTGGCCGAGGACTGGCCGGAGGGCGTCGAGCGGTGGCACCGCGCGGCACCGCTGGGCCGGCTGGGCACGCCCGCCGACATCGGCAACGCGTGCGTGTTCCTGGCCTCCCCGCTGGCGTCCTGGATCACCGGCCACGACCTCGTCGTCGACGGCGGCGTCACCGCGCACCCGAACTGGTGATCCGAGGCGGTATTGCGCTGAGTAGCCGACCGTTGTCATCCGGTGCCGTGCGGGTTTAAGCTGTCGTCAACAACCGAATGTTACCGCTAACAGCAAAAGCGAAAGTTTCGGGAACCCGTCGATTTTTCGGATCCGATGGCGAAAGTTTCGGCCGCCACCGTACTACCTCGTTTGCCAGAACGACGACGCCGCCGGCAGCGATATTTCCCATGCCTGCGGCGGAAGTGTGTCGAAGAACTTGCCGAGGAGGAGGACGATGAAAAGATTCCTGGCCGCCGCGGCGGCCCTGGCGATCGCGTTCGCCGGCCCGACCGGAGTCGCGAACGCGGAATCGAACGGCGGCGTGCGGATCATGCCGCTGGGCGACTCGATCACCTACGGCACCGGCGTGCCGGGTGGGTACCGGATCGGCCTGTGGCAACGCTTGGCCGCGGGCCGCTACACCAACGATTTCGTCGGTTCGCAGTTCAACGGGCCCGGCAGCCTGTGGGACCACGACCACGAAGGGCACCCCGGCTGGCGCATCGACCAGATCGACGCGAACGCCACCGGCTGGATGCGCACCTACAACCCGCGCTCGGTGCTGCTGCACATCGGCACCAACGACGTGCTGCAGAACTACAACGTCGCCGGCGCGCCCGGCCGGCTGTCCACGCTCATCGACCACCTCACCGCCGCCGCGCCGAACGCCGACGTCTTCGTCGCGCAGCTCATCCCGATCGGGTGGGCGAGCGGGGACGCCGCCGTGCGGACGTTCAACAACGCCCTGCCGGGGATCGTGCAGGGCAAGGTGAACGCCGGCAAGCACGTGCACCTGGTCGACCTGCACAGCGCGGTGAGCGCCGCCGACCTCACCGACGGCGTCCACCCGAACGCCGGTGGGTACGACAAGATGGCGGCCGTCTGGTACACCGCCCTGCGGTCGGTCCCCGGCAGCATCGGCAACCCGCGTGCCGCCGTGGCCGCGGAGACGCTCGCCGCGGCGACGCGATCGTGAGCCATGCCCACGCCTTCGGCGCGGCGTAAAGGAGATCAGTGATGAAACGCATGCTCGGAGTCCTGCTGGCACTGGTGGTCATGGTCACCGGCCTGGCTTCGCCCGCCCAGGCGGCGGCGTTGACCAGGGTGACCGGCTTCGGCAACAACCCGACGAACCTGAACATGTACGTCTACGTCCCGGACCACGTGGCGGCCAAGCCCGCCATGCTGGTGCTGGTGCACTACTGCGGCGGCTCGGCGAGCTCGATCTTCGGCTGGAACGGCAAGGACTACGTCACCGCGGCCGACCGGTACGGGTACGTCATCGTGCTGCCGGAGGCCACCCGCAGTGAGAAGTGCTTCGACGTCTCGACGCCGAACGCGTTGCGGCGCAACGGCGGCGGGGACTCGACCGGGATCATGTCGATGGTCGCCTACGCCAAGTCCCGCTACAACGTCGACCCGGCGCGGGTCGTGGTCAGCGGGTTCTCCTCCGGGGCGATGATGACGAACGTGCTGGCCGCCCAGTACCCCGACGTGTTCTCGGCGGCTTCGGCGTTCTCCGGCGTGCCTGCCGGGTGCTTCGCCACCACGAACGGCTCGCTGTGGAACAGCACGTGCTCGGGCGGGAAGTCGATCAAGACCGCGCAGCAGTGGGGCGATCTGGCCCGGGCGATGTACCCGGGCTACACCGGCCGCTACCCGCGGATGCAGCTGTGGCACGGCACCACCGACACGACGCTGTCGTACCCGAACTTCGGTGAAGAGATCAAGCAGTGGACCAACCTGAACGGGCTGAGCCAGACACCGGCGTTCACCGACCACCCGCAGTCGTCGTGGACGCGCACCCGGTACGGCAACACCAGTACCCAGGCCACGGTGGAGGGCGTCAGCATTGCCGGCGTCGGGCACCAGCTGCCGATGACCGGCCAGCTGGCGTACGCGATCTCGTTCCTCGGCCTCGACCACTGAGAAACGACTGAGAACGACCGGGAAACGGCGGAAGCGGCACCCCCAGTGCCGCTTCCGCCGTGTCTCTCTCAGTGGCAGAACGTGACTTCCGGGTAGCCCGGCCGGTCGAGCACCGGCCGTGCCTCGCCCCGCAGGTGCTGGTCGAAGAAGGCGTTGACGTACGTCCGGGCGATTTCCTGGGTCCGCAGCGCGGTCGTCGTCGCGCCGTAGCCGACGCCCAGTTCGTCGCCGACCAGGCCCACGTCCGTGAACGACGCGTGCTGGGCGCCCCGCACGTCGGCCCAGCGCCGCCAGCCGGTCAGCTGCGCCCAGTCCCGTTCCCACGTCGGGTCGCCCGGTACGCAGGCGGTGGCACCGAGCTGGTGGCCCAGGAACATGAACGGCCGCGACAGCCCGGGCGGGGTCAGTGCGACGTGGGTCGTGCCGTCGATGTCCATCCCGGCCTTGATCCGGCTGTCGGCGAGCATCGCCGGGAGGGTGCCGGCGCCGCCGATGGAGTGCCCGGCCATGCCGATCCGGGCCGCGTCGATCAGCGGCGCCCACTTCGAGTGCGTCAGCGAGTCCAGCACGAACGACACGTCGGCGGCCCGGCCGAGTTCCAGCTTCTCCCAGAACGCGTCGTCGTGCGGGACGTCGCACGACGCGCACCCGGCGAACCGCCCGTCCGGGAAGCTCTGCCCGGCGTTCTCGTAGGTGTGGCCGACCAGCGCGACGGCGTACCCGTGGCTCGCCAGGTCCTCGGCCAGCGCGGTCAGCGTGGCGCGGGGTTTCGTGTAGCCGGGCGAAAGCACGATCAGCGGCAACCCGCGCCCGGCCGGCCGCGCGTCGGCGACGGAGTTGGTCACCATCCCGGTGAGCAGGTCCGGCGCCACGTTCAGGCCGCTGTCCTTCAGCAACGCCGCGGACTCCGCCGAGGTCAGGTACTGCGTCTTCGGGCCCTTCGCCGAAGCGGCGGGGTAGAAGAGGGAAACCATCAGTTCCCGGTAGGGCACCGAAGGCACCCACGGGTCGGGGCGCGAGGTGTCCTTCAGGTACACCGCCGTGCTGCCCACCGGCCGGTCGCCGGTCGGAGCGGGCAGGTACGGCGTCGACGTCCGGGCGAAGGCGACCTCCGGGTACTGCGGGGCCGGCTGGTCCAGCAGCGGCTGCGGCCGGCCGCGCAGGTGCTGGTCGAAGAACGCCCGGACGTACGCCGCGGTGATCGCCTGGCCGCGCCCGGCCGGGGTGGTCGCGCCGAAGTCGAGGCCCAGCTGCTCACCCACCAGGCCGAGGTCGGTGAACGACGGGTGCTGCATCCCGGCCACGGTGAGCCAGCGCTTCCAGCCCGTCAGCTGCTTCCAGTCGGCGTCCCAGGTGCCGGATTCAACGCCGGTACCGGGGGCGTACAGGCTCTGGCGGCCGAAGAACAGAAACGGGCGGTCGAGCCCCGGGGCGAGCAGGGGATCGCTCTGCGTGCCGTCCACGTCGATCCCGGCCTTGATCCGGGTGTCGGTCACCATCGCGTTCACCGTGCTCGTGCCGCCGACGGAATGCCCGGCCATGCCGATCCGGGAGGTGTCGAGCAGCGGAGCCCACTTCGAGTGCGCCAGCGAGTCCAGCACGAACGACACGTCCTTCGCCCGGCTGCGCTGCAGCCGCTGCCAGAACTCGGGACTGGAGCTGCCGCAGGCCGCGCAGCCGGTGACCCGGCCGTCCGGGAAGGTGGTGGCCACGTTCTCGTAGGTGTGGTCGACCAGGACCACCAGGTAGCCGTGACTCGCCAGGTCTTCCGACAGCGAGGTCAGCTCGGCGCGGGGCCGCTTGAAGCCGGGCGACAGGACGACGGCGGGCAGGCCGTGCCCGGCCGGCCGCGCGTCGACGACCGCGTCGGTGCGGACCGTGGTCAGCACCGACGGCGGGATGCCCTTGATGCCGGCTTCGTCGAAGACGGCCTTCGCTTCGGCCTCCGACATGAACTGCTTCTTCGGCCCGTTCGCCGGAGCCGCTGGGTAGAAGAGGGAAACCATCAGTTCGCGGTAGGGCACCGACGGCACCCACGGATCGGGCCGTGCGCTGTCCTTGAGGTACAGGGCGGTCGTGCCGACGGGCCGGTCGCCGGTCGGTTTCGCCAGCGTGGGCGCCGGGTCCGCCGAAGCGGACGGCGACGTCAAGGCGAGGGTGAGCGCGGCGATGACCATGATGGCCATGATGCTCTTGATTCTCATCCGACGAAGGTCACTTCCGGGTAAGCGGGCGAGGGGGTGGTCAGCAGCGGCTGCGGACGGCAGCGCAGGTGCAGGTCGAAGAAAGCGCTTACGTACGTCCGCGTGATGGCCAGCGCGCGGTACGGGTCGATCGCGTCACCGAGGTCGACGCCCAGCTGCTCGGCGAGCACGCCGAGGTCGGTGAACGACTGGTGCACCGTGCCCGACACCATGAGCCAGCGCTTCCAGCCGGTCAGGTGCGGCCAGTCGGTTTCCCAGTCGTCGTACGGACCCGGCTCGCCCGGCGTGTAGGACTCCGTGCGGCCCACGAACATGAAGGGCCGGGACAGCCCGGACGCCGGGATCGGCACGTGGACGCTGCCGTCGAGGTCGGCCCCGGCGCGGATGCGCGGGTCGGCCAGCATCGCCTGGGTGGTGACCGCGCCGCCCGCGGAGTGCCCGGTCATGCCGATGCGCCGCGGGTCGATCAGCGCGCCCCACCTCGAGGACAGGAGGGAATCGAGCACGAACGACGTGTCCTTCGGGCGGACCTGCGCGAACTTCTCCCAGAAGCCGGGCTGTTCGTCGACGTCACAGGCAGCGCAGCCGGTGACGTGCCCGTCGGGGAAGGTGGTGGCGCGGTTTTCGTAGGTGTGGTCGATCGCCGCCACGGCGTACCCGCGGCTGGCGAGCTCTTCGGCCAGCGCGGTGAGCGTCGCCCGCGGCTGGGTCCAGCCCGGCGACAGCACGACCAGCGGCAGGCTGTGCCACCGCCCGGCCGGGTGCGCGTCGACGACGGCGTTCGTCCGGACCGTGCTGAAGACGTCCAGCGGCAGGCCGGGGATGTTCTGCCGCTCGAGGTTGCGTTCCGACTCGAGCGGGGTCATGTACTGCTTCTTCGGCCCGTTCGCCGAGGTCGCCGGGTAGAAGAGGGAGACCATCAGCTCCCGGTAGGGCACCGTCGGCACCCACGGGTCAGGCCGTGAAGTGTCCTTCATGGACAGTGTGGTGACGCCGACGGGCTGGTGCCCGGTCGGGGCGGGCAGGTAGGGCGTCGTGGCCGCCGAAGCGGGCGACGCGGACAGGGACAAGGTCAGGGTCAAGGCGGTGGCTACCGCGAGAGTGCGCATGATTCCCCCAGTCGGAATTCATCAGGACAGGTGGCGGAGACGGCGGAAGCAGAACCAGGTGAGCAGGGCGGTCATGGCGAGGTAGAGCGCCAGCTCGAGCCACTGCAGCGGCCAGAACCGGGAGCCGGGCTGGAAGGTCAGCCGCTGCTGGTAGCCGTGGGCGCCCAGCTGGGCCATGCACTGTTCCAAGGTGCCGCGTTCCGGCGGGCCCGCGCCCGGCCTCGGGGCGCACGTCTGCACGAAGGACGGCAGCGGGTCGGCCACGTTCCCGGCCGGGTCCACGGTTTCGTTCGCCAGCACCCACGCACCGGCCGGCTGCCGCATCCCGATCTCGGTGATCCCCTGGTCGTCGTTGCCGGTGATGTTCGTGATGTCCTTGCCGACGATCGCGACCGTCTGGGTCTGCGGCGGCAGCAGGTACGGGCGCACGAACGACGGGACCAGCACCAGTACGGCGGCGAGCGTGACGAGGGTGACGGCCATGGCGGCCACCGTCCGCTTCAGCAGCATCCCGGCCGCGACGCCCAGGGCGAGGGCGAAGGCCGCGTAGCCGATCGGGACGATGCCGCGGGCGCCGAACACCACCGGCATGATGCGCGAGAGCATTCCGCGATCGGTTTGCGTCGCCGCGAGCGCGTCGATCGGGCTCGCCCACCACGACACCGCCCAGCCGAGCAGACCGGCCGCGAGCATCGCGGCGAGCAGGCCGAAGCCGAGCTTGGTGGTGAGCCACTGCTTGCGCGTGACGGTCTGGTTCCACACCAGGCTGTGCGTGCCGCTCTCCAGCTCGCGCGTGATCATCGGGACGCCCCAGAACACGCCGATGACCGCCGGCAGCAGGTACAGTGCCAGGATCGTGCCACCGAAGAGGGTGTCCTGGTCGGAGAAGTTCGTGCGGCCCACCAGGTCCGGCCCCGTGATCGCCAGCACCACGGCGATCGCGATCAGGCCGGCGAGCACGGACAACGCGGGAACGCGGAACTGGCGCCAGGTCAGCCAGGTCATCGGAGGACCTCCAGGGCGGGGCGGGCGGCGGTGGGGTGGCTCATGTACTCGAGGACGAGGTCTTCGAGGCCGAGCTGCGCGACCGTCCACGCGGGATCGAGGATCGGCGCTTCGGTGCGGACGAGGACGGTGGTCTGGCGGTCGGTGTGCGTCGCCGACACGACGTGCTGATCCGCCGGCAGCGTCTCGACGTCGCGGCGCGGCCCGGAGAGCCGGTGGTGCGTGGCGAGCAGCGTCTCCACTTCGCCGATCACCCGGACCTGGGAGTCCACCAGCACGACGAGGTGGTCGCAGACCCGTTCCAGGTCGTTGACCAGGTGCGAGGACATCACGACGGACAGCCCGTGCTCGGCGACGGCTTCCATCAGGTCCTGCAGGAACTCGCGGCGCGCCAGCGGGTCCAGCGCCGCGACCGGCTCGTCGAGCAGGAGCAGTTCGGGCCGCTTGGCGATGCCGATCGTGAGCGCCAGCTGGGCGCGCTGGCCGCCGGAGAGCTTGCCGGCGGGCTGCTTCGGGTCCAGTCCGAGCCGTTCGACGCGCTTCTCGGCGAGCGAGGTGTCCCAGCCCGGGTTGAGGTGGGCGCCGAGCCGCAGGTGCTCTTCGATGGTCAGTCCACTGTAGACCGGCGTGTTCTGGGCGACGTACCCGACCTTGGCCAGCTGCTCCGGGCCGCTGCCCGGCAGGCCGCCGCACACCTCGATCGTGCCGCTCGTCGGCTCCAGCATGCCGGCCGCGATGTTCAGCAGCGTCGACTTGCCGGCGCCGTTGGGGCCGACGAGCCCGGTGACGTGGCCGGCCTCGATCTCCAGCGTGCAGCCGGTCAGTGCCTGCTTGCGCCCGTACTTCTTGCCCAGGCCCTGGGCTTTCAGGACAGTCACGCTATGTCCTCTCTGGCGGAGTCGCGAAACGTGGACATCAACAAGGCTTCGATGCTCTCCTCGTCGAGGCCCGCCTTGCGGGCCTGGGAAAGCCAGCGGCGCAGGTCGCGCCGCAGCGGTCCGAGCGCGGCGAAGGAGGCTCCGCCGTTCAACGTGGCCGTCACGAACGTGCCGACGCCGGGACGGGCCGCGACCAGGCCGTCGTGCTCCAGCTCGCGGTAGGCCTTCAGCACGGTGTTCGGGTTGATCGCGAGGCTCGCGACCACGTCCTTGACCTTCGGGAGCTGGTCTCCCTCGGACAGCAGGCCGAGGCGCAGCGCGTGCCGCACCTGCTGGACCAGCTGCTGGTACGGCGACAGGCCGGACCTCGCGTCCAGGTGGAACTCGATCATCGGCAACTCCATTTATCTAGTTACCTAGCACTATAGCTAAGTGGTGCCGTCGGGGCCAGTGCTCATCCGGGGCTTCGCCCCGGGCCGGGGGGCTTCGCCACCCGGAACCCCCCGAAAAGCCGCCAGTGATCTTTTTCGGCGGCCGGAGCCAACCTCGCCGCCGGTGCGGCGTCTGTGGAGGCGAAGTGATCGTTTTCCTCTCCGAAGGGACTTTTCGTGCGCCGATTTTCTGGGGGAGGCCTCGTGCGCGGCGTCGTCGTCGCGCTCGGGGTCTCGATGGCCGTCGCGGCGGGACCGGCGGTTGCGTCCGCGGCACCGGTGTCCATCGACAAGGTGCCGACACCGCAGCTGAGCTGGACGGACTGCGCGGACGGATTCCAGTGCGGCAAGGCATCCGTGCCGCTGGACTACGACCGGCCGACCGGCACGAAGATCGACCTGGCGCTGATCAAGCTGCCCGCCACCGATCCCGCGCACCGGATCGGCACGCTGTTCGTCAACTTCGGCGGGCCCGGCGCGTCCGGCCTGCAGCGGCTGCGGGAGCGCGGCAAGTGGCCGTGGCTGTTCTCCGACGAACTGCGCGCGCGGTTCGACCTGGTCTCGTGGGACCCGCGCGGGATCGCCAACAGCACGGCGGTCCGGTGCTTCGATTCCCTGGCCGAGCAGCAGGACTTCTTCGGGTCGTTCCCGGAGATGCCGGGTGACCCGAGCGGCAACGCGGCCTTCTACGCCAAGTCGAAGGAGCTCGCCGACCGCTGCTCGGCGAAGGCCGGCCCGATCCTGGAGCACGTCTCCACGGCCAACACCGCCCGTGACCTGGAACTGCTGCGCCGCGCGGTCGGCGACCCGAAGCTGAACTACCACGGCATTTCCTACGGAACGCAGCTCGGCGCGACCTACGCGAACCTGTTCCCGAACCGGATCCGGGCGATGGTGTTCGACGGCACCATGGACTTCGCCGGCAACTCGACCGGGCAGAACGGCAACGGCAAGAGCGTCCCGCTGGACACCCGCCAGGACGTCGCGACCGGCATCGCGCAGACCTTCGAGCAGTTCCTGCGGCTGTGCACGGAAGCGGGCCCGAAGTGCGCGTTCTCTTCGGGCGACCCGAAGGCGAAGTGGGCGGCTCTCACGGCGCGCGCCAAGCAGGCCCCCATCGTCAGCAACGGCGAGACCTGGACCTACTCGGGCATCATCAACGCGGCGGCCGACCTGTCCGACTCGCGGGGCTGGCCGGACATCGCCGCGCTGCTGCAGCGGCTCTACGACGCTCCGGCCACGCCGGCCCTTCGTGCTTCCGCCGCGGTGGCCGGTGAGCAGTACACCTCGAACCGGACCGAGTCGTTCAACGCCATCCAGTGCTCCGACAGCGACGTGCCCACCGACCCGGCGGTCTACAGCCGCTACGCCGAGTCGGAAGACCAGCGCGTGCCGTACTTCGGGCGGATCGCCGTGCTGGACATGATGAGCTGCGCGTACTGGAAGGCGAAGGACACCGACCGCTACACGGGCCCGTGGAACCGCCCGACGTCGGCGGAGATCCTCGTGCTGAACAACCGCTACGACCCGTCCACGCCGGTGCACGGCGCGCGGGACGGCGCCGCGGAACTGGCGCGGGCGCGGGTGTTCGTGACCGAGGGCTACGGGCACTCGTCGATGTACGTGCCGAGCACGTGCACCGAAAAGGTCAAGCGGGACTACCTGATCTCGGGGACCTTCCCCGCGGCGGGCCAGACCTGCACGATCGACGCCAGCCCGTTCGCCGGCTGATCTCGATCGGGGCGGGCCCCGCCGGCGACGGTGGGGCCCGCCCACGAAGGTGTCCCGCGGGGTGCTGCACCGGTCACGACGAGCGCGGCTGCGGCTGCGGCGGCTTCGGCGAAGGGCCGCGGCGAGCAACGGGCCGATCTTCGGTGTCCCAGGCCGATCCGCCGATGCCGGTCCGGTCGCCGGGCGTGCGTGGCCCGGCGTGCGTCGGCAGAATTGCGTGGATGGCGCACACCGTCCGGCTCCGTGATGCCTCGACATGGGCCGGCGCGCTCGGCCTGATCGCGTGGGCGGGCGGCGGGCACGCGTGGACCGTGAGCCGGGTGGTCGGCCCGCGGCCGTCGGAAGACGGGGGAGAGCATGGCTTCGAGCAGGCATGACGGCGACACCTGGGACCTGGCGTCCAGCGTCGGCGCGACCGCCACGATGGCCGCGGCGGCGCGGGCGATGGCGACCCGCGCGGATCCGTCGCTCATCGACGACCGGTTCGCCGAACCGCTCGTCCGGGCGGTCGGCGTCGACCTCCTCACCCGGCTGGCGAGCGGCGAAGCGGCGCCCGGCGACCTGGTCGAGCAGGTGTGGATCGACGTGGCCAAGGTGCGGACGAAGTTCTACGACGAGTTCTTCCGCGCGGCGGGTCTCCCGCAGGTCGTGATCCTGGCTTCGGGCCTGGATTCGCGCGCTTACCGGCTGCCGTGGCCGGCCGGGACCGTCGTCTACGAGGTCGACCGGCCGCAGGTCCTCGAATTCAAGACCCGCACCCTGGCCGGGCTGGGCGCCGAGCCTGCCGCCGACCGGCGGGTGGTGGCGGCCGACCTGCGCGAGGACTGGCCCGCCGCCCTGCACGCCGCCGGCTTCGACCCGGCGCGGCCGACCGCGTGGAGCGCCGAAGGCCTGCTCGGCTACCTGCCGCCCGAGGCGCAGGACCGGCTGCTGGACACCATCACCGAACTCAGCGCGCCGGGCAGCCGGGTGGCCACCGAAAGCCGGCCGAACCCGCGACCGGGCGACGAGGCCCGGACGAAGGAAAGCCTGGACCGGCTCTCCGGACGCTGGCGCGAGCACAGCTTCGACACGGACATGGCGAAGCTGCGCTATTTCGGTGAACGCAACGAAGCGGCGTCCTACCTGGCCGCCCGTGGCTGGGAGCTGACCGGGAGCACCGTCCGGGAGCTGCTCGCGGCCCACGGTCTCGCGCCCCTGGAGGACGACGACCTGCGCACGGGCGACGTGCGGTACGTCAGCGGCGTCCTCCCCCCGATGCCGCGCCCGGCTTGACAGCGGGGCCGCCCGTCTCGCACTATGCGAACAAGTGTTCGATGATTGTTCTGGGTTCGCCTGTGGCTTCCTGACGCGGGTGTCTCCGGTACGAGTACGTGGTGCTGGAGGTGAGCGGCGGTGGCGGTGCCGGAGGCGCTCACGGCCATTCCCGGGGTGCGCACGGCCGCGCAGCTGCGTGAGCCGGACGCGGGGCCGGGGGAACTGCTGACGGTGCTGCCCGAGCTGGCCGGCCTGCTCCCCGGCGGCGGCCTGCGGCGCGGCAGCACGATCGCGGTCCGCGGAGGGACATCGCTGGTACTGGCCCTCCTCGCGGCGGCCACCCGCACCGGTTCCTGGGCGGCGGTGACCGGCCTGCCGCAGCTGGGCCTGGCCGCGGCCGCGGAACTCGGCGTCGACCTGGAGCGCCTCGCCCTGGTGCCGGAGCCGGGCGCGGAGCTGGTGGCGGTGGTGTCGGCGCTGGTCGACGGGTTCGACGTGGTGGTCCTCGGCCCGGCCCGGGTGCAGCCCCAGGTGGCTCGCCGGCTGGCGGGCCGGGTCCGCAACCGGGGAACGGTCCTGCTGACGGCGGGATCGTGGCCGGGAGCGGACCTGGAGCTGAGGGTGTCGGGCCGCCGCTGGCACGGCCTGACCCAGGACGGACACGGCCACCTGCGCGCCCGCAAGGTGGTGGCGACCAGCCGCGGCCGAGGCGCGGCGGCTCGGCCGTCGTCGGTGGGGTTGCTGCTCCCGGGCCCGGAAGGAGCGGTGGCCGGGGCTGACGTCCCGGGGCGGCGGCTGGTCGAGGTGGCCGGGTGAACCCGGCGGTGTGGCCGGGTGCCGGGGTTTCGGGTTGGGTCCGGGCCGGCCGGGGTGTGGAATGAGCGCGCCGAGGCGGCTTGGCCGGTGTGGTGGTTGGCGGGTTCGCCGCACCAGTGCGGTGCAGAGATCGGTGTTGGTGGCCGGTCGAGGCTGCGGGATGAGCGCCGCACCGAGGTTGCTCGTGCTGGTTGCCGGATGAACGATGCGCCACGGTTGCTCGTGCTGTGGTGCCCGGACTGGCCGGTCGTTGCCGCCGGGGCTGCTGCCGGGACGCCGCCCACCTCGCCCGCCGCCGTTTTCTCCGCCAATCGGGTGGTGGCCTGCTCCGCTTCCGCGCGGCACCACGGTGTCGGGCGGGGGATGCGGCGCCGGGATGCCCAGTCGCGGTGTCCCGGGCTCGTGGTGCACCAGCACGATCCCGATCGGGATGCCCGGCTGTTCGAACCCGTCGCCGCCGCCGTCGAAGCGCAGGCCGTCGGCGTCGAAGTCGTCCGGCCCGGGCTGGTCGCCGTGCCCGTCGACGGGGCTGCCGGGTACTTCGGCGGGGAGGCCGCCCTCGCCGAGCTGCTCATCGATGAGGCCGCGGCCCGGGCCGGGGTCGAATGCCAGGTCGGGGTGGCCGATGGGCTGTTCGCCGCCACCCTCGCCGCCCGTCGATCGGCGCTCGTTCCGCGGGGACGGGCGGGCGAATTCCTCGCGCCGCTCTCGATCGGCGAGCTGAACCAGCCGGGTGACGACCGCGGGGAGCTCGTCGACCTGCTCAAGCGGCTCGGCCTGCGCACCCTCGGTGCGTTCGCCGCGCTGGCCGAACGCGACGTCGCCGGCCGCTTCCCGAAGGACGCCATCACCGCCCACCGCCTCGCCCGGGGGCTCTCCGAACGCCCGCCGCTGCGTCGCGCCCTTCCGCCGGACCTGGCGGTCACCGAAACCTTCGACGAACCTCTGCGCAGAATCGACGAAGCCGCCTTCGTCGCGAAGACGCTCGGCGAGCGCTTCTTCGCCGGGCTCGCGAACCACGGCCTCGCCTGCACGCGCCTGGCCATCGTCGCCGTCACCGAAGCCGGCGAAGAACGCGTACGCGTCTGGCGCTGCGCCGAGCCCCTCACCGCCCGCTCGACGGCCGATCGCGTGCGGTGGCAGTGCGAAGGCTGGCTCACCGCGCGGGACCGGCCCACCGCCGGCATCGTCCGGCTGCGCCTCGACCCCGAAGAGGTCGCCGGCGGCCAGGCGCTGCAGCTGCAGCTCGGCTCGGTGGGCCGCGACGCGGCCGCCGCCGAACGCGCCGGCCGCGCCCTGGTCCGCATCCAGGGCCTGCTGGGCCCGGACGCGGTCGTCACCCCGCTGCTGGACGGCGGCCGCGGCCCGGCCGAACGCGTCCGGCTCATCCCGTGGGGCGAGCCGCGCCGTCCGCTGGCCGCGGACCGGCCGTGGCCGGGACGGCTGCCCGCGCCTTCGCCGACGGTGGTGCCGCCCCGCCCGGTGCCGGCCGAGGTGCTCGACGCGGTCGGCGACGTCGTCCGCTGCTCCACGCGCGGCGAACTCGGCTACCCGCCGTCGACGGTCGCCGTCGAAGGGGGGCCGCCGCGCCGGGTGATCGGCTCGGCGGGCCCGTGGGTGGTGCACCCGGCCCTGCCCGGCCGCCGCGGCGAGCGGCCCCTCGCCCGCGTCCAGGTGGTCCTGGAGGGCGACTCCGCGGAAGACGGCGACATCGCACTCCTGCTCCGGGTCACGGTCGGCGACGATCCACAGTGGACGGTCGAGGGCTGCTACGACTGAGCACGAAAGGGTGATGAGCCGCTACCCAAAGGCGCCATTCCGCGGCGAATTCCCCGAAAGGGAAGAAATCCTCAGACTTCCGGCCGATCGACGACGGACCGGATCAACGGATATAACCGAAAGGATCTCCGGAAAGGACACCGACGTGGCCGGTTCGACGGTTCTGCTGGCGTTGACCGGAATTCCGCCGGGGTCGGTGCCCGATGCCCAGCTGGCGCGGATCTGCGAGCACCTCGCCGAAGGCGGCCACGACGTCGTGCGCGCGGGCACCGACGAGGACGCGCTGGCCCTCGTGCAGAGCCGGGCCGATCTCACCGCCGCCCTCGTCAGCTGGGACCTGGGGGAAAGCGACGCGGCCGCCGAAGCCGTGCTGAAAGCGCTGGTCGGCCGGTTCACCCGGCTGCCGGTGTTCCTGGTGACCACCTCGACGTCGGTGGACGACCTGCCGCTGTGGGTGTCCGAAGTGATCTGCGGGTACGTGTGGCTGCTCGAAGACACGCCGGGGTTCATCGCCGGCCGGATCGGCGTGGCCGCGCGCCGGTACCGGGAAGAAATACTGCCGCCGTTCTTCCGGGAACTCCGCCGGTTCGACGACACCCACGAATACTCCTGGCACACGCCGGCCCACGCCGGCGGTGTCGCTTTCCTGAAATCGCCGGTCGGGCGGGCGCTGTTCGACTACTACGGCGAACGGCTGTTCCGCACCGACCTCTCGATTTCCGTGGCGGAGCTGGGTTCGCTGTTCGAGCACACCGGGCCGATCGGTGACGCCGAGCGCAACGCCGCCCGGATCTTCGGCGCGGATCTGACCTACTTCGTGCTGCACGGCGATTCCACCGGCGACCGCATCGCCCTGCACGCCAGCATCGCCACCGACGAGCTGGTGCTCGTCGACCGCAACTGCCACAAGGCGATCTACCACGGGCTGACGCTGACCGGCGGCCGCCCGGTCTACCTCGTGCCCACCCGCAACGGCTACGGGCTGATGGGCCCGATCCCGCCCGCCGCGCTGACCAGCGAAGCCGTCGCCGACCTCGTGCCGAGCAGCCCGCTCGCCGCCGAAGCCGCCGCACCGGACCCGGTGTACGCGGTCGTCACCAACTCGACCTACGACGGCCTGTGCTACGACGCCGTCCGCGTCGCCGAGCTGCTCGGGGCGAGCGTGCCGCGGCTGCACCTGGACGAGGCGTGGTTCGCCTACGCCCGGTTCCACCCGCTCTACGCCCGCCGCTACGGGATGGCCGTCGGCTCCGGCGCGGTGCCCGACGCCGTCCGGCCCACCGTGTTCAGCACCCAGTCCACCCACAAGCTGCTCGCCGCGATGTCGCAGAGCGCGATGCTGCACGTCAAGAACTCGCCCCGGTCGCCGGTCGAGCACCGGCAGTTCAACGAGACGTTCATGATGCACGCGACCACGTCCCCGCTGTACCCGATGATCGCCGGGCTCGACGTCGCCGCCGGCATGATGGACGGCCCGGGCGGCCGGTGGCTGGTCGACGAGGCCGTCACCGAAGCCATCCGGTTCCGGCAGGCGGTGGCCCGCATCGGCCGCCGGATCGCCGCCGCCGGCGACCGGCCCGCCTGGTTCTTCGGCACGTGGCAGCCGGACGAGGTCGGGGACCCGGCGACCGGGCAGCGGTACCCGTTCGCGGACGCCCCGCTGGACCTGCTGCGCACCGAGCCCGCCTGCTGGAGCCTCGAACCGGGGGCGGCCTGGCACGGCTTCCCCGGCCTGGAGGACGGGTACTGCCTGCTCGACCCGGTCAAGGTCAGCGTCACCTGCCCGGGCACCGACGCCGCGGGCACCGTGGCGGAGCAGGGCATCCCGGCGCGGATCCTCACCGCCTACCTCGAGACCCGGCGCATCGTCGTCGAGAAGACCGACGCCTACACCTGCCTGATCCTCTTCTCGATGGGCATCACCAAGGGCAAGTGGGGCACGCTCGTCGACGGCCTCCTCGACTTCAAGGCGCTCTACGACACCGGCGCGCGCCTCGCCGACGTCCTGCCCGCCCTGGTCGCGGCGCACCCCGCCGGCTACGCCGAGCTGACCCTGCGTGACCTGTGCGACCGGATGCACGCCCACCTGCGCAAGAGCGATCTCATCCCGCTGCTCGACGCGGCGTTCACCCACCCGCCGCGCCCGGAGCTCACCCCGGCGCAGACCTACCAGCGGCTGCTGCGCGGCGGCACCGAGCCGGTCCGCCTCGCCGAGCTCGCCCACCGGACGGTCGCCACCCAGGTCGTCACCACCCCGCCGGGCATCCCCGTCCTCATGCCGGGCGAGAACGCCGGCGGCCACGAGGAGCCCACGCTGCGGTACCTGCGGGCGCTGGAGGACTTCGACCGGCACTTCCCGGGCTTCCCGAGCGAAACCCACGGTGTCGCGAGGGGCACCGACGGCGACTACTGGATCACCTGTCTGCGCGACCGGTGACGATTTCCGCCGGCGCGTGTCGAGAACGGGCGGCCGGCTCCGACTGGGGGGCATCGGCGGCCGACGGGGCCGCCAGCACGAGCGGAGCGCGAACGATGACCAAGGTGACCGCCCAGATGTCGGTGTCCCTCGACGGCTTCTACACCGGGCCGCGCGACACCGAAGACCCCCAGGACATGCGTGGCTGGATGCGCGGGCCCGAGGCGCCCGGCTTCTTCCGGGTCACCCGCTGGGTCGTCGACGCCATGGCGTGGCGCGAGCGGCAGGGCTTCGGCGGGGGCGAGCAGTCGATCGACTCGGAGATCATCGCGGAGACGTTCGCCGCGGCCGGGGCCTACGTCATGGGGCGGCGCATGTTCGACGCCGGCGAGGTCCCCTGGGGCGACGAACCGCCGTTCCGCGCCCCGGTGTTCGTCGTCACCCACCGGCCCCGGGAGGTCCTCGAACGCCAGGGTGGCACCTCCTTCACCTTCGTCACCGAAGGACCCGAGCGGGCCGTCGAACTGGCCCGCGCCGCCGCCGGCGGCAAGGACGTGGCGGTGGCCGGTGGCGGGGAGCTCCTGCGCCAGGTGCTGGCCGCCGGGCTGCTCGACCAGCTCGAGCTGCACATCGCGCCGGTGCTGCTGGGCGAGGGCCAGCGCCTGTTCGGCCCCGGGCTCGGCCTCGGCGCGGACGACGGCATCGAGCTGGTCCCGGCCCGGGTCGTCGACACGCCCGGCGTCACCCACCTCCGCTATACCGTCACCGGGCGGTCGAAACTGGTGCTGGACGATCGCGGCGCGAGCGGCGACCTGGTCGGACCGGCCAAGACCGGGCAGTGAGAGAGGACCGCGCCCATGAAGTACATGCTGCTGATCTACGGCAACGAGGAAGCCTTCAACTCGATCGGCGCGGAGGCCCTCGCCGAGCTCATCCGCGAGACCGACGCGCTCAACCAGGAGCTGTTCGAGTCGGGCGAGCTGGTCGGCGCCTACGGCGTCGCCGACGAGGTGAACACCAAGATGGTCCGGGTCACCGGCGGGACGCCGGTGGTCACGGACGGTCCCTACGCCGAGGCCAAGGAGTTCCTGGGCAGCTTCATGATCGTCGACTGCGACGGCCTGGACCGGGCCTTGGAGATCGCGGCCCGTGCCCCCTCGGCGCGCCACTGGGGGGTCGAGGTCCGGCCGCTGATGCACGAGGCGAACGTCGGGCCGTGACCGGCTGGCAGGCCGTCCGGCGGCTGGTCCCGGAGGTGCTCGGCGTGCTGGTGCGCCGCTACGGCCGGTTCGACGCCTGCGAGGACGCCGTCCAGGAAGCGCTGGTGGCGGCCGCGGCCCAATGGCCGGTGGAGGGGTGGCCGGAGAACCCGCGGGCCTGGTTGGTGACGGTGGCGTCGCGCCGCCTCGCCGACCAGGTGCGCAGCGACGTCGCCCGCCGACGGCGGGAGGAGGCGGATGCCCTCCGCACTCTTCCCGCCGGTGGCGAAGTGGAAGCCGGGGACGACACCCTCACGCTGCTGTTCCTGTGCTGCCACCCGGCGTTGACGCCGTCGTCGCAGGTCGCGCTGACGCTGCGGGCCGTCGGCGGCCTGTCGACCGCCGAGATCGCCCGGGCCTTCCTCGTGCCCGAGGCGACCATGGCCCAGCGCATCAGCCGGGCCAAGCACCGCATCAAGGCGGCCGGAGCCGGCTTCGAGCTGCCGCCGGCCGCCGAGCAGGCGGCTCGGCTCGGCGTCGTGCTCCACGTGGTCTACCTCGTCTTCAACGAGGGCTACACGGCCACGTCGGGGACGCAGCTGGTGCGGGCCGAGCTGACGGCCGAGGCCATCCGGCTGGCCCGCGAGCTGCACCGGCTGGTCCCGGGCGACGGCGAGGTGGCCGGGCTGCTGGCCCTGCTGCTGCTGACCGACGCCCGCCGCCCGGCCCGCACCGCCCCGGACGGGTCGCTGGTGCCGCTGAGCGAGCAGGACCGGACGCTCTGGGACACCGAAGCCATCGCCGAGGGCGTGGCCCTGGTGACCGGTGCCCTGTCGAGGGGCCCGATCGGCCCGTACCAGCTCCAGGCCGCCATCGCCGCCGTCCACGACGAGGCACCCACCGCCGGAGCCACCGACTGGCCGCAGATCCTGGCCCTCTACACGGTTCTGGAGCGCGTGGCGCCCAATCCGGCGGTGACGCTCAACCGGGCGGTGGCGGTGGCCGAGGTGCACGGACCCGCGGCCGGGCTGGCCCTGCTCGACGCCCTCTCCGCCGACGAGCGCCTCTCCGCCTCCCACCACCTTCTGTCCGTGCGGGCCCACCTGCAGGAAATGGCGGGCGACCACGAGGCGGCGCGCGCCGGCTACCGGGCGGCGGCCCGGCGCACCACCAGCGAACCCGAGCGGCGCCACCTGCTGACCCGGGCCGCGCGGCTGGGGTGACGACTGTCGCTTGTGGCCGGTCACGGTTGACACCGGACGCGTGTGCGTCGCAGGATCGGTCCACAGTAGTCGATCGTGTGTTCGAACAGTAGTCGCTGGCTTCCCCACAGCGAACGTGGTGGGAGCTGGTGTTGGCGTTCAACAATCCGCGCGTGCCGTGGTCCGAAGTGGAGCGGATCGCCTCCGGGCGGCCGCCCGTTCCCGGGGACGGCAACGACGCCCCGGCGTGGTCGCGCAAGCGCGAAGGGTATGCCGGTGCGCCGCTCGATCTGCGGAACCGGCGCGGGCGGGACGACGGCGGCGACCGGATCCGGGCGCCCTACGCCGAGCTGCACGTCCACTCCAACTTCAGTTTCCTCGACGGCGCTTCGCACCCCGAGACCCTCGTCGAGGAGGCCGCCCGGCTCGAGCTCGATGCGCTCGTCCTCACCGACCACGACGGCATGTACGGTGCCGTGCGGTTCAACGACGCCGCCCGGGAGCTGGGGGTGCGGGTCGGGTTCGGGGCGGAACTGTCCCTCGGGCTGCCCGCGCCGCAGGCCGGGGCGCCCGATCCGGCCGGGTCGCACCTGCTCGTGATCGCCCGGCAGCAGACCGGCTACCACCGGCTGTGCCGCGTCATCTCCCGCGCCCAGCTCGCCGGCGGGGAGAAGGGGCGCCCGGTCTACGACTTCGACGAGCTGGCCGAGGAGCTCGCCGGACACGTCGTCGTGCTCACCGGCTGCCGCAAGGGCGCCGTCCGCCGGGCACTGGCCGAACGCGGCCCGGCCGCCGCGCGCGCCGAACTGGCGCGGCTCGTGGACCGGTTCGGGCGGTCGCACGTCGCCGTCGAGCTGATCGACCACCGGCTGCCGCGGGACGACGCCGCCAACGACCTCCTCGCCGCGCTGGCCAAGGACCTCCGGCTGCCGACGGTCGTGTCCGGCAACGTGCACTACGCCCGTCCCGAAGACGCCGTCGTGGCGGACGCGGTGGCCGCGGTCCGGGCGCGGCGGTCGGCCGAGGACCTCGAAGGGTGGCGGCCGCCGTCGGGGCAGGCGTTCCTGCGGTCCGGGATGGAGCAGCGGCGCCGCTTCGAGCGCCGGTACCCGGGCGCGGTCGGCCGGGCCGCCGTCCTGGGCGTCGAAGTGGCGTTCGACCTCAACCTCGTCGCGCCGGACCTGCCGCCGTTCCCCGTCCCGGCCGGGCACGACGAGATGTCGTTCCTGATCGAGCTGACCCGGCAGGGCGCGGCGAAGCGCTACGGGCCGCGGGACGAGCACCCGAAGGCCTACGCCCAGCTCGACCACGAACTCGCCGTCATCGAAAAGCTCGGTTTCCCCGGCTACTTCCTGGTCGTCTGGGACATCGTCCGGTTCTGCCGGGAAGCCGGCATCCTGTGCCAGGGCCGCGGATCCGCGGCGAACTCCGCGGTCTGCTACGCGCTGGAGATCTGCCACGCCGATCCGGTCAAGTGGAACCTGCTGTTCGAGCGGTTCCTCGCGCCGGAGCGGGACGGGCCGCCGGACATCGACGTCGACATCGAGTCCGGCCGCCGCGAGGAAGCCATCCAGTACGTCTACGAAAAGCACGGCCGGTTCCACGCCGCGCAGGTCGCCAACGTCATCACCTACCGCGCGCCCTCAGCGATCCGCGACGCCGCGAAGGCACTCGGCCACAGCCCCGGGCAGCAGGACGCCTACGGCAAGCTCGTCGATCGCTGGGGCGGGGTCGCCGCCACGAAGCAGCAGGCGACGGGGGCGATCCCGGACGACGTCCTCGACCTCGCGGCGCGGATCGAGGACTTCCCGCGCCACCTCGGCATCCACTCCGGCGGCATGGTGCTTTCGAAGCAGCCGGTGTCCGAAGTGGTCCCGGTCGAGTGGGCGACCATGAAGGACCGCAGCGTCCTGCAGTGGGACAAGGACGACTGCGCCGCCGTCGGGCTGGTCAAGTTCGACCTGCTCGGCCTCGGCATGCTTTCGGCGCTGCACCACATGATCGACCTCGTCGCCGAACACCATGGATCCACTGTGGACATCGGCAAGCTCGACCTCGCCGACCCGGCGGTGTACGACATGCTCTGCGCGGCGGACGCGGTCGGCGTGTTCCAGGTGGAATCTCGCGCCCAGCTGGCCACCCTGCCGCGGTTGCGGCCGCGGAAGTTCTACGACCTCGTCGTCGAAGTAGCGCTCATCCGGCCCGGCCCGATCCAGGGCGGCTCGGTGCACCCCTACATCCGCCGTCGCCGCGGTGACGAAGAATGGGAACACGCGCACCCGCTGCTGGCCGCGTCCCTGGACCGCACCCTCGGGGTGCCGCTGTTCCAGGAGCAGGTGATGCAGATGGCGGTCGACGTCGCCTCGTTCACCGCCGCCGAGGCCGACCAGCTGCGGCGGGCGATGGGCGCGAAGCGGTCGAGCGCGAAGATGCGAGCCTTGATGGCGCGGTTCTTCGCCGGCTGCGCCGCGAACGGCCTCGACCGGGAACTGGCGACCCGGATCTTCGAGCAGATCCACGCCTTCTCCGGGTACGGCTTCCCCGAAGCGCACTCGATGTCCTTCGCGCTGCTGGTGTACGCGTCCGCGTGGTTCAAGCGCTACTACCCGGCCGCGTTCTGCGCCGGGCTGCTGCGCGCCCAGCCGATGGGCTTCTACAGCCCGCAGTCCCTGGTCGCCGACGCCCGCCGCCACGGCGTGCACATCCGCGAGCCCGACATCAACGCGAGCCTCGCCGGCGCCACCCTCGAGGAGGACGCCGGGAGCACCGGCGGCGTCGCGCTCCGGCTCGGCCTCGCCGCGGTCCGCCACCTCGGCGACGACGTGGCCGATCTCATCGTCGCCGAACGGGACGCGCACGGTCCGTACACGGACATCGGCGACCTGACGAGCCGCGTGCCGTTGAAGAAGAACGTCGCCGAGGCACTGGCCACGGCCGGGGCGTTCAGTAGCTTCGGCGGCGACCGGCGGCAGGACCTCTGGGCCGCCGGCGCGGCCGCGGCGACCCGGCCCGGGCACCTGCCCGGCCTCGCCCCGGGCCTCGACGCGCCCGCGTTGCCGGGGATGACGCGCCTGGAGGTGACGGCGGCGGACCTGTGGGCCACCGGCGTCTCCCCGGACGGCCACCCGGTGGAGTACCTGCGCGAACTCCTCGACCGGCGCGGCGCGATCACCGTCGCGGAGCTCATGCGGACGGAGGACGGAACGCGGGTGTGGGTCGGCGGCGCGGTCACCCACCGCCAGCGCCCCGCGACGGCCGGCGGGATCACCTTCCTCAACCTCGAAGACGAGACCGGCATGGCCAACGTCCTCGTCTCACCCGGCCTCTGGCAGCGGCAGCGGCTCGTCGCCCGCACGAGCGCCGCCTTGCTCGTGCGCGGGCAGGTGCAGGCCGCCGAAGGCGTCGTCACGCTCGTCGCCGACCGCATCGAAAACCTCGATCTTTCGGTGCGAACCGGCCCCTCGCGCGACTTCCGTTGACTTCGGGCGGCCTCGGTGGTTCTCTCGCTGGAAGCGCTCCCAGTCATCCGTTCGTGTCCGACGAGTGAGGATGGACCTTCATGACAGCTCGACGTCTGCGCTGGGCAGCGTGGCCGGTGATCGCCGTGCTCGCCGCGGCGGTGCCGGCAGCCGGTACCGCCGGGGCGGCGACCACGCCCACGGCGACCGTCACCGTCAACGCCCGAGCCGGGCTGGCCACCGTGCCGGACACCGGGATCGGCATCAACCACGCGGTCTGGGACAGCCAGCTGGGGACCGGTCAGGTGGCCGACCTGTACGGGGCGGCCGGTGTCCGCACGATGCGCTACCCCGGTGGTTCCTACGGCGACATCTACCACTGGAAGGACAACACCGCGCCGGGCGGGTACGTGGCGCCGAACACCGATTTCGACACCTTCATGGGCGGGGTGCGCCGGGCCGGTGCGCAGCCGATCATCATCGCCAACTACGGCACCGGCACGCCGGAGGAAGCCGCGGACTGGGTGCGGTACGCCAACGTGACCAAGGGTTACGGCGTCAAGTACTGGGAAATCGGCAACGAGCTCTACGGGAACGGGCACTACGGGGCGAACTGGGAAGCCGACAACCACGCGGACAAGAGCCCCACCGCCTACGCCAACGGGGTGGTCGCCTACGCCGACGCGATGAAGGCCGCCGACCCGGGCGTCAAGATCGGCGCCGTGCTGACGACCCCGGCGAACTGGCCGGACGGCATCGTCGGTTCCGGGGACACCGCCACCTGGAACCAGACCGTGCTGTCGATCGCGGGCCCGCACATCGACTTCGTCATCCTGCACTGGTACCCCAGCGGCTCGACGGCGGCGGAAGCCCTCACCAAGCCGGAGCAGATCACCGACATGATCTACCTGGCGCGCGAGCAGATCACGCGGTACGCGGGCGCGAACTCCGGCCGGATCGGCATCTCGATGACCGAAACGAACACCCCGGTCGGCATGGACACCCAGCCCGGCGCCCTGTTCGCCGCCGACACCTACAGCTCGCTGCTGGAGAACGGCGTGTTCACCGTCGACTGGTGGGACACGCACAACGGCGGGACGAAACTGTCCACTGTGGCCGGTTATCCGGACTACGGCGACTCCGGCCTGCTCTCCAGCGCGACCTGTCTCGAGGACGGCTCCTGCGAGCCCGCGCTCAACACGCCGTTCGCGCCCTACTACGGCTTGAAGATGCTGAGCACCTTCGCGCGCCCGGGTGACCAGTACGTCCGGGCCGCCGCGGACGACCCGCTCGTCGGCGCGCACGCCGTCCGGCGGCCGAACGGCGACCTCGCCGTGCTGCTGCTCAACAAGGACCCCGACCAGGCCAGGACGGTGACGCTGGACTACGCGGGCTACACGCCGGCCGCGGCCGTGCCGCAGGTGTTCACCTTCACCAACGGTTCCACGTCGATCTCGAGCGCGGCCGCCGGCACGAGCAGTTCCCAGACGCTGCCGCCGTATTCGCTCACCACGGTGATGCTGCACCCCGCGGCCGCCGCGGCCGGCGGCCCCGGGACGCCCGGGCAGCCGACCGGGACGGCGACCGACCGGACCGCGGCGATCAGCTGGCCCGCGGCCGCGCCCGGCGCCCACCCGATCGCGAAGTACGAGGTCTACCGGCAGGTCGGCACCACCAGTGAACAGTGGGGCGAGTCGACCGGGACGTCACTCGACGTCGGGAACCTCGTGCCGGGCAGCCGGTACACGGTCAACGTGCTGGCGCGCGACACGGCCGGCAACCTGTCCGCGGCCTCCCCGCCGTTGACGTTCACGACCGGTGCGCCGGCGGCGAGCAGCTGCACGGTCCGGATGACCGACGCCAACGACTGGGCGAGCGGCTTCGTCGGCGGAATCCACGTCACCGCCACCGGTGTGGTGGGGACTGGACCCTGACGTTCAGCTGGCCGACCGCGCGCCAGCGGCTCACGGGTGGCTGGAACGGCACCTGGGCCCAGAACGGCACGACGGTCACGGTCTCGTCGTCGGCCCCACCGGCGGCGGGCGTCGACGTCGGGTTCACGGCCGACTACAGCGGGCCGAACATCCTGCCGTCGGCGTTCACCCTCAACGGAGTTCTCTGCGCGGCGGGCTAGCGTCCGGACTCGACGCGATCGCGCACGGCCCGCAGTTCTTCCCCGACGACCACCATCTGCGCGTCGACCGCCGACGGGTCGGTGCCGTCGGGGAAGAACAGGCTGAAGATCAGCTCAGCGCCGGTCAGGTTCGGCACCACGCGGGTGAACAGGCCGAGGTTCGGGGCGTCGGCACTGACGACGTCGACGACGCCGTGATCGGCCGCGACCCGTACGGCCACCCGCTGTGGGCCGCCTTCGGTCTGGACGCGCCAGATGTCGTCGTGATCGTGGTCGACGGCGGTGGCGAATCTTGGTGCCCACTCGGGGATGTGCCGCGGATCGGCGAGGTATTCGAGGACCCGCGCGGGCGGGGCGGCGACGGAGATGGTGCGGGTTTCGGCGCGTCCTGGTGTAGTCAGTGTCATGTGGAAAACGATACGCACCTGCGTACGATTTGTCGACGCGTAAAATCCCGCCGGTGAACGAGGACGACGATCTCGGGGCCCTCTGCGCCGGGGCGGGCCGCAGCCTGGCCGAGGCCGAACGGCCGGTGCTGGAGCGGCACGGCCTCTCGATGTGGCAGTACGTCGTGCTGTCGGCACTGGCTGCGGGGGCGGCGCCGAGCCAGCTGGTGCTGGCCCAGCAGATCCGCTACGACAAGACCCGCTTGATCGCCCTGCTCGACGCGCTCGAAGCGGACGGCCTGGTCGCCCGCGACCCGGACCCGGCCGACCGCCGCGCCCGCGTGGTGAGGCTGACCCCGGCGGGCAACCGGCGGCACGCGGCGGTCCGGGCCGCGATCCACGAGGTGGAGGAGCACAAGCTGGCGGGGCTGCCGCCCGAGACCCGGCGGCTGCTGCGGTCGGCCTTGGCCCACTTGGCCAACTCGGACTGACCGCGGCGGCTGCCGCGCCGCCGCGGAAGAACCGGCCGTAGAACCCGCCCTGCCGCGACGCCGCGGTAGAACACACGCCGTAGACCCCCGGCAGCCTTCTGCCGCGGCAAAAGCAAAAGCTGTCCTCGCCGGACGGGCAGGCTCTGGGATGGCCGCCCTGCCCGCTGCCCTCTCGCTTTCTCGAGGTGGGCCGCTGGGTGGTCATCCCGTCGCCTGATTGAGGCCTATCACTTTGAGCCGGGGCCCGCAAGCCTGCGCTGGCATCTCGCCTTGCGCTCTGTGTTGCGGGCCCGGCTCAAAGTGATTTCACGGCCTCAGGCGACGGGATGACCACCCCGCTCCTTGATTGGGTCAGGCACCCGGCCGCGGCCATCAGACCCGGTGACCCCGCGCTACCGGCGGATCAGCTCATCCGCCACCCACTGCGCCACTCCCTCGGGGTACGGATTCCCCAACCCGAGCACGAAGTGCCCGAACCCCGCGTCCGCCGCCTCGGCGATCTTGCCGCGCGTTACCTCCGGGCGCTCGTAATCCACCGGTAGGAAGATCGATCGCGTGATCTCCGCCGGGTCGCGGCCGATCTCCGCGCAGTACTTGTCCAGCAAGCGGCTGCGGCCCGCCAGATCCGCGATGTCGCCGCCGCCCGGGATGTTCCACTGGTTCGCGTGCTCCGCGACCACTCGCAGTGTGGCGCTCGCCCGGCCGCCGATCATGATCGGCGGGTGCGGGCGCTGCACCGGCTTGGGATTCCCGAATGCTCCCGTCAACCGGACGTGCGACCCCGCGAAGTCGAACGGCTCCGGAGATGTCCACAAGCGACGGATGACCGTGCACGCCTCCGCCAGGGCCGCGACCGCGTCCGCCTGGTCGTGGTACGGCAGGCCGTGCGCGTCGTACTCCCGCCGCGCCAGCGGGTGGCTCGGTCGGGAGCCCACGCCGATGCCGAAGTCGAGGCGGCCGCCGGAGACGATGTCGACCGTCGTGGCGATCTTCGCCAGCATGGCCGGCGGGCGGAACCGGTTGCTGGTGACCAACAGGCCGATGCGCAGCCGTGACGTCTGGGCCGCCAGCGCCGAAAGCAGGGTCCAGCCCTCGAAGATCGGGCCGTCCGGGTCGCCGGCGATCGGCATCAGGTGGTCGAACAGCCACGCGTGCTCGATCTCCGGCACGGTGTCGGCTTCGCGCCAGACGCGCAGGATTTCGTCGTACCCCACCTGCATCGGTGCGGTCAGGATGCCGAACCTCATCGGCGCCGCCGCAGCGACGGGTCGAGCAGGGCCGGCGGGGTGTCGAACTTCTCGCCCGGGGCGAGGTCGGTGCCCGGGGCGACGATCGCGTCGATCTCGTCGAGGACGTCGGCGGGCAGCACGGTGCCGGCGGCTTCGAGCTGCGAATGCAGGTGGTCCAGCGTCCGCGGGCCGATGAGCGCGCTCGTCACGCCGGGGTGCGCGGTGACGAAGCCGAGCGCGAGCTGGATCAGGGTCAGCCCGGCCTGCTCGGCGAGCTTGGCCAGCTGTTCGACGGCGTCGAGCCGGGCCCGGTTGGCGGGGACGTCGAGGTCGAAGCGCTCCGGCACGACCGTGGCGCGGCTGGTGGTGATCTCCCGGCCCGCGCGGACCGCGCCCGACAGCCAGCCCGAAGCCAGCGGGCTCCAGGCCAGCACACCCATCCCGTACTCCTCGGTCACCGGCAGCACGTGGGCTTCGATGCCGCGCTGCAGGATCGAGTAGCTCGGCTGCTCGGTGACGTACCGGCCGAGGCGGTGCTCGCGGGCGGCCCACTGCGCCTGGACGATGCGGTACGCGGGGAACGTCGACGAGCCGAAGTAGCGGATCTTGCCCGCGCGCTGCAGGTCGGTCAGCGCGGAAAGCGCTTCCTCATCGCTCGTGGTCGGGTCCCAGCGGTGGATCTGGTAGAGGTCGACGTGGTCGACGTCGAGGCGGCGCAGGCTGTCCTCGAGCGCGCGGACCAGCCAGCGGCGCGAGTTGCCGCGGTGGTTGCGCTCTTCGCCCATCGGCATGGTCGCCTTCGTGGCCAGCACGAGGTCGTCGCGGCGGCCGGCGATCGCCTGGCCGACGATCGTCTCCGACTCGCCCTGGCCGTACATGTCGGCGGTGTCGACGAGGTTGATCCCGGCTTCGAGCGCGGCGTCGACGATGGCGGTGGCCTCGTCCTGGGGGACGCGCCCGATGGCGCCGAAGTTCATCGCGCCGAGCGCGAGGGTGCTGACTTGGACGCCGGTCCGGCCCAAGGTGCGGTACTGCATGGGGGGTGCCTCCGTGGCATGATGAGCAAACGGAACGTTGCTCCGCTAACCATACGGAACAATGTTCCGCTTAACAAGGAGGGGTCGGTGGGCGAGCGCAAACCCAAGCGGGCGGATGCCCGGCGCAACGAAGAGGCGTTGCTGGACGCGGCGGCCGCGGTCTTCGTCGCGTCCGGGGTGGACGCGCCGGTGCGGGACATCGCGGCGAAGGCCGGGGTCGGGATGGGCACCATCTACCGCCACTTCCCGACCCGTGCGGACCTCGTCATCGCCGTCTTCCGGCACCAGGTGGACGCCTGCACGGAGGCGGGCCCGGCGCTGCTGGCCGCCGGCGAATCGCCGTACGCCGCGCTGGCGCAGTGGATCGACCTGTTCGTGGACTTCCTGGTGACCAAGCACGGGCTGGCCGGGGCGCTCCAGTCCGACAACGCCGGCTTCGAGTCGCTGCACGCGTACTTCCTCGACCGGCTGGTGCCGGTGTGCGGCGAGCTGCTCGACGCCGCCGCGGCGGCCGGCGAGATCCGGGCCGAGGTGCCGCCCCTGGACCTCATGCGCGGGGTCGGCAACCTCTGCATCGGAGCGGGCGACCCCCGGTACGACGCGCGCCTGATGGTGAAAGTCCTCATTGCCGGGCTGCGGTGCGGCACGATGGGCGCATGACGGCGTGGCGGGAGTTCGAAGCGGCGGAGCCGGAGTTCGCGCGGCGGGTGCAGGCCCTGTTCGACGCGCACAAGCACAAGACGATCGCGACCCTGCGGGGCGACGGCTCGCCGCGGATCTCCGGGATCGAAACGACCTTCGAGGACGGTGACCTGGTCTTCGGGTCGATGCCGAACGCGCGCAAGGGCGCGGACCTGCGGCGGGATCCGCGGTTCGCGCTGCACAGCGCCACGGTCGACCCCGTCGAGGGCGCGGAGGCGCAGTGGCCGGGGGAGGCGAAGATCGCCGGGCGGGCGCGCACCGCGGACGGCGAGCGGTTCGTGGCCGACGTCGCCGAGGTCGTCCACACCCACCTGAACGAGGCAGCGACGCTGCTGGTCGTCGAGTGGTGGACGCCCGCGGGTGGCCTGCGCAAGGTCGAGCGCGAATAACTCGCCTCTGCCCCTGCCGCCGCCTTGCAGTGAATGACTCATTCCTGGCGTCAGACGCCAGGAATGAGTCATTCACTGCGGTCGAGGCTTCCGGCTCTCCAGTAGTTAAGTCAACTGCTTGACTTAATCGTGGATCGTCGCCATGCTCGAGGCGGGGGACATTCACCGACGAGAGGCTCGTGATGACGCCCAGCCACACCGATCCGCTGCCGCGCTTCCCGTTCGAGGCCGCCACCGCGCTGGCGCCGCCGGCCGAGTGGGCCGAGTTCCGGGAGAAGTGCCCGGTCGCGCGCGTGGCGCTGGCCAGCGGGGACGAAGCCGCCCTGATCACCCGCTACGACGACGTCAAGACCGTCCTGTCCGACCCGCGGTTCACCCGGCCGACGCCGTCGGACAACGCGGCCCGCGTCGCGGACACCGAATCGGGCGGGGTGTTCAACAGCGAGATGGCGACCGTGCTCCCGCAGCACGGCGAGGCGCACCTGAAGTGGCGGCGCCTGCTCGGCAAGTGGTTCACCGCCAAGCGGATGAACGCGCTGCGGCCCGGGATGGCGGCGATGGCCGAGCAGCTCATCGACGAAATGGTCGCGAAGGGGGCGCCCGGCGACCTCAAGGCCGGCCTCGCCTTCCCGCTGCCGGTCTGGGTCATCTGCGACATGCTCGGCGTGCCGGACACCGACCGCGACCGGTTCGCCCACTGGTCCGACGTCATGCTCAGCATGACCCGCTACACCCAGGCGGAGTTCGACGCGGCGCAGGCGGAGTTCGGCCGGTACATGGGCGCGCACATCGCGGCCAAGCGGGCCGAGCCCGGCGAAGACATCCTCAGCGCGCTGATCGCCGAGGGCGTCGACTGGTCCGACGCGATGCTGACCGCCACCGGCATCGGCCTGCTCATCGCCGGCCACGAGACCACCGCGAACATGATCGCGAAGATGACGGCGATGCTGCTGGCCGACCGCAGCCGGTGGGAGCAGCTGCTCGCCGATCCGTCGCTGGTGCGCACGGCGGTCGAGGAAGCCCTGCGGGCGGACGCCAACGCGGGCGTGGGCATGCAGCGCTACCTCACCGAGGAGTTCGAGGTCGGCGGCACGGTGCTGCCGGCCGGGACCACCGCGATGTGCAGCATGGCCGCGGCCAACCGCGACGAGGCCGCCTTCGAGAACGCCGCCGAACTGGACCTGACCCGCAGCCCGAACCCGCACCTGGCCTTCGGTGCCGGCGCGCACGCGTGCCTCGGGCAGCCGCTGGCCCGCACCGAGCTGCAGGTCGTGCTGGAAGTGCTGCTGCGCAAGCTGCCGTCGCTGGAGCTCGCGGTCCCGGCGGACGAGCTGCGGCGGGTCGAAGGGCTCGCGGTCGGCGGGCTGCGGGAACTGCCCGTCCGCTGGTGACGGACCGCGCTCAGGCGACGCGGGAGCGGATCCTCGTGGCGGCGGAACGCCTCTACGCCGAACACGGCGTGCTGGCCGTG
This sequence comes from Amycolatopsis mediterranei, assembly GCF_026017845.1. Taxonomy (NCBI): domain Bacteria; kingdom Bacillati; phylum Actinomycetota; class Actinomycetes; order Pseudonocardiales; family Pseudonocardiaceae; genus Amycolatopsis; species Amycolatopsis mediterranei. Next base: position 8,560,884 of record NZ_CP100416.1, on the reverse strand, counting down.
TCCAACCGGCAGATCAGCGAGGCGGCCGGGCAGGGGAACAACACCGCCGTCGGCTACCACTTCGGCACCCGGACCGAGCTGGTGCGGGCCATCGTCCGCAAGCACGCCGGGTCGATCGAGCGGCTGCGGGAGCGGCGGCTGGGCCGTGGCCACGCGCAGCTGCGGGACTGGCTCGGGTGCCTGGTGCACCCCACGGCCGAGCACCTGGCCGGGCTGGGCACGCCCACCTGGTTCGCCCGGTTCGCCGCCCAGGTGATGACCGAGCCGTCGCTGCGCGCGGTCATCGTCGAGGAAACGCTGACGTCCCCGTCGCTGGCGCGGACCGTCGCGGGGCTCTCCCGGTGCCTGCCCGGGCTGCCCGCCGAGGTCCGCGCCGAACGCAACGACATCACCCGGCTCGTGGTGATGCACGCGATGGCCGAGCGGGAGCGCGCGCTCGCCGGAGGCGCGGGCACCCCGGGAGCCGGCTGGCGCGAAACCGCCGGCGCCCTCACCGACGTCCTGGCCGGGCTGTGGCTCGCGCCGGTCACGAAGTAAACCGACGAAAGGAACGGCCATGAAGGTCACTGTGGACGAAGCGAAGTGCTGCGGGGCGGGTACCTGCGTCATGCTCGCCCCGGACGTGTTCGACCAGCGCGACGACGACGGCATCGTCATCCTGCTCGACGAGCACCCCGGCGAAGCGCTGCACGGAGTCGTCCGCGAGGCGGCGAGCGTGTGCCCGGGTGTGGCGATTTCGGTCAGCGAGGACGCGTGACGGCTCCGAGCGACGTCCTGGTCGTCGGCGCCTCGGCCGCCGGGCTCGCGACCGTGGAAGCCCTGCGCCGCAAGGGCTACGCCGGGCGGGTGACGGTCCTGGGCGCCGAGGCGCACCTGCCGTACGACCGGCCGCCGCTGTCCAAGCAGGTCCTCGGCGGGAGCTGGCTGCCCGGGCAGGCACAGCTGCGGACGCCGGCCACACTGTCCGCATTGGACACCGAGTTCATCCTCGGTGACCCGGCGGTGCGCCTGGACGCCGGCGCGCGGACCGTCCACACGGCGGCCGGGCGGACCCTGACCGCGGACGCGGTCGTGCTCGCCACCGGGCTGCGGCCGCGCACCCTGCCCGGCCAAGACGGCCTCGCCGGCGTCCACGTGCTGCGCACCCTCGACGACACGCTGGCCCTGCGCACGGACCTCGCGCCGGGCAGGCGGGTGGTGGTCGTCGGCGACGGCGTGCTCGGTGCGGAGATCGCCGCGACCGTGTGCGCAGCGGGCGTGCCGGTCGCCCTCGCGGGCCCCCAGCCCGCGCCGCTCGCCTACCAGTTCGGCCCCCTCGCCGCGGGCCTGCTCGCCGAACTGCACGCCGCTCGCGGTGTCGAGCTGCGGCTCGGTTCCGCGGTCACCGGGCTCGCCGCGGACCACGGCCGGGTCGCCGGAGTGCGGCTGGCCTCCGGCGAGGTGCTGGCCGCCGACGTCGTCGTGGTCGCCTTCGGTGCCGCGCCGGCGACGGAGTGGCTGGCGGGCAGCGGGGTGGTGTGCGACAACGGCGTCGTGTGCGACTCCCGCTGCCGGGCGGCGGACGGGATCTACGCGGCCGGTGACGTCGCCCGCTGGCACCACGAGGGCCTCGATGCACTGCTGCGGCTGGAAAACCGGACCAACGCCACCGAGCAGGCGGTCGCTGTCGCCGGGAACATCCTCGGCGAGGACCGCCCGTACATGCCCGTGCCCTACTTCTGGACCCACCAGTTCGACGCCCGGATCCACGTGCACGGCACGCTGTCCGCGGACGCCGAAGTGTCCGTTGTGGAGGGTGACCCTGGCGAGGGCCGGTTCGTGGCGCAGTACCGCCGGGACGGCAAGGTCACCGGCGTGCTCGGCTGGAACATGCCCAAGCAGGCCCGGCTGCGCCGCCAGGACATCGCCGGTGCGGTTCTGGCCGGGAGAACCTGAAACCCGCCATCCGTCGGTTGACGGGGGCTCGCCGGCGGCCGATCCTTGTTCGCGTTAACACTGCGGGAAGGATGAGCTATGGCCGCGAAGAGAGCGCTTTCCCGGATCTTCGGCGTGCTGGTGGCCGCGGCGCTGCCGCTGCTGCCCGCCGCGCCCGCCGAGGCGGCCGTCTCCGTGGTCAAGATCGCCGACACCCAGCTCGACGCGACGGCGTTGTACTTCGTCTCCTACGACGGGCTGGTGAACAACGACTCCTTCCAGCAGAGCGGGATCTTCAGCTACGCCGGCTACCAGTACGCGGCTTGGTACACCGCGGACCGCAGTGCCGTGGTCGCCCGGCGGGTCGTGGGCGCCGGCGCGTGGCAGACCGTCGCGCTGCCGCACAAGCTGACCGTGGACGACTCGCACAACGTCATCTCGATGGGCGTCTCGACCGACGACGGCCGCCTGCACGTGGCCATGGACACCCACGGCAACCAGGTCTACTACGTCGAGTCGGTGGCCGGCCTGCTGTCCGCGCCCGCTTCGCACGCTTGGACGTCGTCGGCGTTCGGCGGGGTGCAGCGCACGCTGAACGGCGTCGACCTCGGCGCGATCACGTACCCGCAGTTCGTCGTCACGCCGGAGCGGAAGCTGCAGCTCAGCTACCGGACCGGGGCGTCGGGCAACGGCACCAACGAACTCGCGGAGTACAGCGGGGGCAGCTGGCGCAAGCTCGGGAAGTGGTCGTCGGCGACCGGCTCGTGGACCTCTGGCAACGGTGTCACCAGCACCACCCGCAACATGTACCTGCACGGCATCACCTACGGGCCCGGCGGCCGGCTGCACAGCACGTTCACCTGGCGTGAAGGCAATTCCGGCGTGCTGTGCAACGCCGGTGGGCTGGCCAACCACGAAACCGGCTACGTCTACAGCGACGACCGCGGCCGGACCTGGCGGAACAACGCCGGCACGGTCGTCGCGACGACGGGCGGCACGCCGGTGGCCGTGTCTTCGCCGGGCACGGTCGTCGACCCGCTCGGCGTCGACCACGCGCTGATGAACCAGGAGAGCCAGGCCGTCGACTCCGCGGGGCAGCCGCACGCGGTGATCAGCTACATGCCCGGCCGGTTCACCCAGTGCGTCACGAACTACTCCGCGCAGCGCAAGCAGGACGGCCGGACCTTCTTCCTCAGCCGGGCGGCCGACGGCAGCTGGACCAAGCGCGAAGTGCCGGTCGCGCCCGACTCCACCCAGCGAACGAAGCTGGTCTTCGACCGCGGCGACAACGCCTACCTCGTCATGCCGTACGGACGGATCGTCGCGGCCACCAAGGCGAGCGGCTGGACCGACTGGAAGACCGTCTACAGCCCGGACCTGAACGCGTTCGGCGAGGTCGACGTCGACGACTCGCGGCTGGCCACCGACGGCGTGCTCTCCGTGATGTACCAGCAGGCTTCGAGCGGGACGACGCCCTCGCCGATTCGGGTGGCCGATTTCCGCCTAAGCTTAAGTGCTACTCGACTGTGACAGCTTAAGTGCTACTCGACTGTGACAGATTTCGCTAGGTTGCGCGGCTTGTCGATGTCGTAGCCCAGGGTCAGCGCGGCGTGGTAGGCGAGCAGCTGCAGCGGGATGGTCAGCAGGATCGGGTCGAGCTCCGGCTCGGTCTTGGGCACCACGATCCGCGGGACGTCCAGTTCGCCGAAGTCGACGTCCGCGTGGGTCACCGCCAGGACCGCCCCGCCGCGGGCCTTGATCTGCTGGACCGCGGCCAGGTTGCGGCCGGTCAGCTCGTCCGACGGCACGATGGCGACCGTCGGGAGCGCTTCGTCGATCAGGGCGAGCGGGCCGTGCTTGAGCTCGGAGGTCTGGTACGCCTCGGCGTGGCGGTAGGAGATCTCCTTGAACTTCTGCGCGCCCTCCCGGGCCACCGGGTAGCCGCGGACCCGGCCGACGAAGAAGAGGCTCTTCGCGGCGGCGACGGTCTTCGCGTGTTCGGCAATCTCCGGCTCGAAGTCCAGGATGGACTTGATCTGGCCGGGCAGCGCGCGGATCGCGTCGATGATCCGCTGACCGTCCGCATTGGACAGATCGCGCACCCGGCCGAGGGCCAGTGCGATCAGCGCGAACCCGACGGCCATGTTGGTCAGCGCCTTGGTCGAGGCGACCGCGATCTCCGGGCCGGCGTGCAGGTAGACGCCGCCTTCGCAGGCGCGGGCGATCGTCGAGCCGACGACGTTGACCAGGCCGACGACCCGGCCGCCCTTGCGCTTGATCTCCTCGACGGCGAAGGCGGTGTCGATCGTCTCGCCGGACTGGCTGACCGCGATGTAGAGCGTGTCGGCTTCGATGATCGGGTTGCGGTAGCGGAACTCCGACGCGGCTTCGGCGTCGGCCGGGATCCTCGCCAGCTCCTCGATCATCGTCGCGCCGATCTGGCCGACGTAGTAGGCGGAGCCGCAGCCGAGGATCTTCACGCGGGCGAAACCGCGCAGCTCCCGCGGCGTCAGGTTCAGCCCGTCCAGGCGGGCGACGCCGAACCGGTCGTCGAGCCGGCCGCGGATGATCCGCTCGACGGATTCGGGCTGTTCCTGGATCTCCTTGGCCATGTAGTGGGGGTAGCCGCCCAGGTCGAGGTCCTCGGCGTCGATGTCGATCTCGGTGGCGGGCTTGGTCGTGTCGCTCTCGTCGACGGTGAAGGTGCGGTAGCCGGTGGCGAAGACGGTCGCGAACTCGCCGTCGTCGAGGTGCGCGACCTGCGAGGTGTGCCGGACGAGCGCGGCGAGGTCGCTGGCGACGAACATCTCCCGCTCGCCGACGCCGATGATCAGCGGCGAGCCGTTGCGCGCGATGACCAGGCGGTCGGGGTGCGCGCTGTCGGCGACGGCGATCGCGTAGGTGCCGGTGATCCGTGAGACCGCCTCGACGACGGCGTCCTCGAGGGTTTCGGCGGCCGAGCGCGCGATCAGGTGGGCGAGGACCTCGGTGTCGGTCTCGGAAGCCAGGGTGACGCCGGCGTCGGCGAGCTGGGTGCGTAGGGTGTCGGCGTTGTCGATGATGCCGTTGTGGACGACGCTGATCCGGCCGTCTTCGGACGTGTGCGGGTGGGCGTTGGCCTCCGACGCGGGCCCGTGCGTGGCCCAGCGCGTGTGCCCGATGCCGACCTTCCCGGTGAGCCGCTTGGGCAGCGCGGCGGTGAGGTTCCGCACCCGGCCGACGACGCGGTGGACCTGGGCGCCGCCCTTGGCGCCGAGGACGGCGATGCCGGCCGAGTCGTAGCCGCGGTACTCCAGCCGCGTCAGGCCTTCGAGCAGGATGGGGGCGGCGTTCTGGCCGCCGATGTAGCCCACGATTCCGCACATGGCGAACCTTTCTAGCCGTAGACGATGCGGCGCAGCTGCCGCTCGGAGAGGACCGGCGCGGCCACCAGCCGGCCACGGAGCTCGGCGGCGATCAGCGGGAAGATCTCGGGGTTCTTCCGGCCCTGGGCCTGCAGCTCGGCGTGCCGGCGGCGCACGTAGTCCTCGGTGGGCGTCCGGTAGAAGGCCAGCACGTCGTCGACGACCCGGGCGGCGACCCGGGGCGGCAGCCCGGTGGACGCGGCCACGCGCTCGACGATGTCGGTGTCCTCCACGCGGGCCATCATGCCTCTTCGCACAGCGAACCCCAAATTCCTGCCCGAAATCGGGCAAATTCTAATTCGTTGGACAGTTTCACCCACCCCGGACGAGGGTGGCGGGGTGCGACAGGACATTTGGGACGCCGAGACGGCCGAGCGGTACGACACCCCCGGCACCGGCATGTTCGCCCCCGAGGTCGTCGGGCCCGCGGTGGCGCGCTTGGCCGCGCTGGCCGGCGGCGGGCGGGCGCTGGAGTTCGCCATCGGCACCGGGCGCATCGCCGTCCCGCTCGCCGAGCGCGGGGTGCCCGTGACCGGCATCGAGCTCTCCGAGCCGATGCTCGACCGGCTGCGGCCGAAGGCGGCGATCCCGGTCGTCGTCGGTGACATGGCGACGGCGCGGGCCGAGGGCCGGTTTTCGCTGGTCTACCTCGTGTACAACACGATCTCGAACCTGCTCACCCAAGACGAACAGGTGGCGTGCTTCCGCAACGCCGCCCGGCACCTGGACCCGGGCGGCCGGTTCGTGATCGAGCTGGGCGTCCCCGAGCTGCGGCGGCTGCCGCCGGGGCAGGACGCCGTGGTGTTCCGCGCCGACAACGGGTACGTCGGTGTCGACACCTACGACACCGTGCGCCAGCACCTGGTGTCGCACCACTTCACGTTCGGCGACGGCCGGCAGGCGCGGGTGGGCCGCTCGTCGCACCGCTACATCTGGCCCGCCGAACTGGACCTGATGGGCCGCCTGGCCGGGTTCGAGCTCGAGTCACGGCACGCGGACTGGACCGGCGCGGAGTTCACGACGGCGTCGGAATCGCACGTTTCGGTCTATCGGCTGGGCTGATCGCTTCGCCCGGGGAAGCAGCGAGGCCCAGCTCGGCCAGCACCGCCCGGATCGCCGGGCTCGCCTCCGCACTCCGCCGCCACACCGCGTGCACCTCCCGCTTCGGCGGCCGCCGCAACGGCCGCGCGATCAAGTCCTCGCCCAACGGCGGCCGCGCCAGCCGCGGGATCAACGCCACCACCTGTCCCGCCACCACCAACGACAGCTGCGTCGCAAAGTCGTCCACGAGGTGACGCACGTCCGGCTCGGCCCGTGCCTGCGCGAACAGCCGCCGGAACCATTGGTGGCACACGGTTCCCGGCGGGCTGGTCACCCACGCGTGCCCGGCCAGCGCGGCCTCGTCGAGCGGCGCGTCGAGCCGGGCGAGCGGGTGCGCGCGGCTCATCACCACGTCACCGACGTCGGTGTGCACCCGGCGCCGCACGAGCGACGGCGGCAGCGGCGCCGGCAGCAACCCGTCGGCGTCGTGGACGAGCGCCAGGTCCGCCGTCCCCGCGCCGACGCTGTGCAACGCCTCGTCCGGGTCCTGCTCCGTGAGCTCCACGCGCAGCTGCGGGCACCGCGACGCCAGCCGGGGCACGACCGGCGCGAGCAGGCCGCGGATGGCCGTCGAAAACGCCACCACCCGCAGCGTGCCGCGCGGGGCGCCCGCCGACACCGACCGGGCCGCTTCGGCGCAGCGTTCCAGCGCCTGGAACACCTCCGGCGCCGAGCCGGCGATCGCCTGCCCGGCCGGGGTCAGCACCACCCCGCGGCCCGCCGGCGCCAGCACCGGGACCCCGACCTGCCGTTCCAGCCGCTTGATCTGCTGCGACACCGCCGACGCGGTGAACCCGAGCTCCTCGGCCGCCCGGGCCAGCGTCCCGAGTGCCGCCACCGCGCGCAACGCCCGCAGCGCGCCCACCTCGATCATGAAGCCAGGCTACGCAATATCGGCAAAAAAGCATCGCTGGACCGCGGCAATTGCGCCGGGCAGGGTCAGCACATGACCGAATTCGGCGCGAATCTCGTCGCGATGGTGACTCCCATGCAGCCCGGCGGCGCGCTCTGCGAGCCCGGCCTCGTCCGGCTCGTCGACCACCTGCTGGCCACCGGGTGCGACGGCCTCGTCGTCGGCGGGACCACCGGGGAGTCCCCGACGCTGTCCGGCGCCGAATCCGCGGACCTGATCCGTGCGGTGGCGGCACAGGTGGGCAGCCGGGCACGGGTGATCGCCGGCGTCGGCACCCACGACACGGCGACGAGCGTCCGCCGCGCCCGCGAAGCCGAGGCGGCCGGTGCCGACGCGCTGCTGCTCGTCTGCCCCTACTACTCCCGGCCGACGCAGGCCGGCGTGCTCGCCCACTGCCGGGCCGTGGCGGACGCCACCGAGCTGCCGGTGATGCTCTACGACGTCCCCGCGCGCACCGGCCTCGCGATGACGCCGGAGACCTTGATCGAGCTGGCCGGCCACCCGCGGATCCGGGCGGTCAAGGACGCCAAGGGCGACCTGGCCGAAGCGATGACGGTCATGGCCCGGACGTCGCTGGCGTACTACTGCGGCATCGACGAGCTCAACCTGCCCTACCTCGCGTGCGGCGCCGCGGGCCTGGTCAGCGTCGTGGCCAACGTGGCCGCCGACCGCACCGCCGACCTCATCCGCACCGTTCGCGCCGGCGACCTCGAGCGGGCGCGGACGATCCACGAGGAGCTGATCCCGGTGACCGAACGCCTGCTGCGCTCCGGCACGGCTGCGGCCAACACCAAAGCCGCCCTGGCGGACCTGGGGATCATCCCGCACCCGAGCGTGCGGCTCCCGCTGGTCGAGGCAAAGACCGCCTGATCAACCCGCGGTCGCGGTCGGCAAGGCGCCGCCTGCGCGCCCCCGGCGTCACGCCGCCGCTCGGGCTGGGGCATCGGCCGGGTCGTGTTCGCCGCGCTCGACCGGGTCGAGGCCCGGTCGCGCCGGCCCTCGCCGCTTGTCCCATGGCCGGATCGCGGACCACGAGCGCGGTGGTCCTCGGCGCCGCCGCGGTCCTCGTGCTGCTCGTCCGGGTGGCGGCCGTCCGCCCGGCACTGACGAACCGCTCGGATCGGGTGCCGGCCGGCGAAACCGGGCCGCGCGACCGGGCGCACATCGGCTGGGCCGGACTCGATGTGCTCGAGGTGGCCGCCCGCTCGCCTTCGTCGATGGTCAGTCTCCGAAGGCGTCTTCGGCGCTCGGGTAGGTGGGGAAGAAGTCCGCGAGGCCGATCAGCCCGAACGTCCGGCTCAGCCGGGCGGGCACGGCGGCCAGCCCGACGGCCGCTCCGGCCGCCTCGGCGACGTTGCGGGCCGCGATGAGCGCGGAGATCCCGCTGGAGTCGCAGAACGTCACCCCGGCCAGGTCCACCACCAGTACCTGACCGGGCTTCAGGACGAGCGCGGCCACGCCGGCGCGCAGACGTGGTGCGGTGGCCAGGTCGAGCTCTCCCTCGACGGTCACCACCGCGCCGCCCCCGGCGGTGCGCGTCGTGACGGAGAACGGGGTGCCGGTCACGGTCGATCGCCTCCGGGAAGCGGGATGCTCAGCGCCAGCAGGGCCGTGTCGTCCTCGACGCCGTCGCCGAAGCCGGCGAGCAGGCCGGTGACCGCCGTGATCACCGCGGGTGCCGTCGTCGGCGCCAATCCGGTCAGGTGCTCCTGCAGCTGCTCTTCGCTGTAGCGGACGCGGCCCTGCGTGCGGGCTTCGGTCAGCCCGTCGGTGTACAGCAGCAGCGTGTCGCCGGGGGTCAGGCGGACGTCCACGGCGGCGAAACGCGCGCGGGGCAGCGCGCCCACCAGCTGGCCGCCCGGGACGGGCAGGAACGCGGACGTGCCGTCGGCGCGGATCAGCAGCGCCGGCGGGTGGCCGCCGGTGGCCAGGGTGACCGCCGCGCCGTCGCCGCCGGGCCGGAGGTGGCCCTGGATGACGGTGCAGTAGCGCGGATCCGGGCCGCGGTACTCACGGTGCAGCACCGTGTTGAGGTGATCCAGCACGGTGGCCGGGTCCGGGTCGTGCACCGCGGCGGCGCGCAGCGTGTAGCGCGCCAGCGACGTCACCACGGCCGCGGCGGCGCCCTTCCCGGACACGTCGCCGAGGAAGAACCCCCACGTGTCGCCGGTCAGCGGAAACAGGTCGTAGAAGTCGCCGCCGACCTCGTCGGCCGACGCCGGGTGGTAGTAGGCCGCGACCTGCACACCGGGCACCTCGGCCAGGGCGGGCGGCAGCAGGGTCTGCTGCAGCGTCCGCGCGAGCCGCTGCACCCGGTCGCGTTCGCGCTCGGCCTCTTCGCGCGCCCGCAGCAGTTCCTGCTCGTAGGCCCGCCGGTCGCGTGCGTCGAAGATCGTGGTGCGGATCAGCTGTGCCTGTCCGTCGGAGCCGGTCTTGACCGTCGAGGTGATCAGCACCGGCAGCCGGCTCCCGTCCGCGGCTTTCAGCTCGAAGGCGACGCCGCCGAGCTCGCCCTGCATGCGCAGGAGCGGCGCGAAGTGCGTCTCGTGGTAGATCCGGCCGCCGACGGTGAGCAGATCGGCGAACCGCCGCCGGCCGACGACGTCGTCACGCTCGTAGCCGAGCCAGCCGAGCAGCGTCGCGTTGATCTTCGCGATCGTGCCGTCGAGCAGCGTCGAGAGGTACCCGCAGGGGGCGTGCTCGTAGAGGTCTTCCGTGCTGTCCTCCAGCAAAGCCGAGAATTCCGGTGCGGCGCTTTCCCGACCGCCCGGGCCCGGGCGGTCTTCGCACATCATGGCCCGCTCACGAACGCCGTGATCGCGGCGGCCGTCGCCTCCGGCGCGCTGAGCTGGGGGCAGTGCCCGGTCGCGGCCAGCGTCACCAGGGTGCTGCCGCTGATCTGCTCGTGGGTGAACCGCCCCACCTCGGGCGGCGCGATGGCGTCGTTCGAGCATTCGAGCACGAGCGTCGGCACGGCGACCTTCGCCAGATCGGCCCGGTTGTCGGAGAGGAACGTCACGCGGGCGAAGACGCGCGCGATCGCGGGATCGGTGCGGCAGAAGCTGTTCGTCAGCTCCTCGCCCAGCTCCGGCCGGTCCGGGTTGCCCATGATCACCGGCGCCATCGTCGCCGACCAGCCCAGGTAGTTCGACTCGAGCGAGGCGAGCAGCTCGTCGATGTCTTCGCGGCTGAACCCGCCGCGGTAGCCGTCGTCGTCGAGGTAGCAGGGGGACGGCGTGAGCAGCACCAGCTTCGCGAACCGGTCCGGTTCCCGGTTGGCGGCCAGCACCGCGATCATCGCGCTGACCGAGTGGCCCACCAGCACGACGTCCCGCAGGTCCAGCTCGTGGCAGATGGCCAGGACGTCGTCGGCGTAGCCGTCGAGGCTGCCGTAGCGCTCGGGCGTCCAGGCGGCCAGGTCCGAGCGCCCGGCGCCGGTGTGGTCGAACAGCACGACCCGGTACCGCCGCGCGAGTTCGGGGACGACGAGGCGCCAGAGGTTCTGGTCGCAGCCGAAACCGTGGGCGAGCAGGACGGTGGGGCCGTCTTCCCGGCCGGTGACGGTCACGTTGTTCCTGGCGCGCATGCACACCGCGCACATCCTGCCACCGACCCGGTGGCCATGTGCGCTGAGCGGCGATCTCACCGCCGCCGCCGGGCGAAGCCGTCGAGCAGGCAGTCCAGGCCGAGCTCGAACCGCGCGTCCGCCGTCAGGTCCGGCAGGTCCGGGAGCCAGGCGGCGAGCGAGCCGTCGGCCATTTCGCTCACGTAGGACGGCAGGTCCTCGGCCGAGCCGATGCCGAACCGCGCGAGCATCGCCAGCTCGCGGCTGACGCTCATCGCCGTCCCGGTGACGTAGTTGTCCAGCAGCGAGGCGTAGGCGACGGCCGGCGCGAGGCCCGCGCCGTCGAGCACCGTCAGCAGGAAGGCGGCGCGCCGCAGGGTGCGGGGGCCGAAGGGCGGCCGGCCGTCCACGAGTTCGGCGTACCAGCGGTGCCGGCCGATCATCGCCCACAGGCCAGTGGCGAGCCCACGCAGGTCGCCGCGCCAGTCGCCGCTCGGGGCCGCGGGCACCTCGACCTCGGCCGACACCTCGTCGAGCATCAGGTCGACCAGGCCGTCCTTGTTCAGGACGTACCGGTACAGCGACATCGGCGTCGACACGCCGAGCGCATCGGCCACCGCCCGCATGGTCAGCGCGGCGACCCCGCCGGTGTCGGCGATGTCGATGGCCGCTCGCACGACCGACGCGCGGGTCAGCGCGTTCTTCCGGCCCGGGGGCTCGGGGTGGTGCCAGATCAGGCGTGACATACGCGGAGTGTACAGCGTACATTCAAGTGTACGACGTACATTCGGGAGGGCGGATGCAGCTACGGGGGATCAACTACGACACCGGCTTCGGCGGCGCGGTCGGGGACAGGTCGCGCCGGGAGTTCGAGCCCGCGACCGTGCGGCGGGAACTCGAAATCATCGCGGCGGACCTGCACTGCAACGCGGTCCGGATCAGCGGTGACGACCCGGACCGGCTCACCGTCGCCGCGCACGCCGCGATCGACGCCGGGCTGCGCGTGTGGTTTTCGCCGTTCCCGATGGACCGCACGCCGCCGCAGCTGACGTCCTACTTCGCCGAGTGTGCCCGGCGGGCCGAGGAGATCCGGGCGCGGGACCCGGAAACCGTGCTCGTGCTCGGCTGCGAAATGTCGCTGTTCTGCACCGGGTTCATGCCCGGCGCCTTCCTAGTGGAACGCCTGCGGAACATGACGGATCCCGCCGCCTGGGCCGGGTTCTCCCACGAGTGGAACTTCGCCACGGTGCTCCGGGACCTCGCCGGGACCGCGCGGCAGCACTTCGGCGGCCGCCTCACCTACGCGGCCGGGGACTGGGAGGAGATCGACTGGGCGGACTTCGATTTCGCCGCCGTCGACCTGTACCGCTCGGCCGCCAGCGCCGAGGACTTCGCCCGGCACGTGCGGACCCACGGCAGCCACGGAAAGCCGTTGGTCATCACGGAATTCGGCTGCTGCACCCACCGGGGCGCGGCCGACGCGGGCGGGCTGGGGTGGACGATCGTCGACTTCGAGGCCGACCCGCGCGCCTTGAACGGCGACTACGTCCGCGACGAGGCCGGTCAGGCGGCGTACTTCACCGAGCTGATGGACGTCTTCGAGGCCGAGGGCGTGCACGGCGCGTTCTGGTTCACCTTCGCCGGCTACGAGTATCGGTCCGCTCCGGAGCCGCGGCGCGACCTCGACCTGGCGAGCTACGGCGTCGTCAGAGTCCTCGACGGCCGAAGCGGCACGGCGTACCCCGGCCTGACGTGGGAGCCGAAGGAGGTCTTCCACGCCGTTGCGGCCCGGTTCGCCCGGCCTTGATCACCCGAGCGCGTCGTCCCTGCTGGTGGCGACGGCCAGCGCCTCGTGCAGGCCGGTGAGCTGCAGGGTGCGGTTGACGACGCCGCCTTCGGGGGCGACGACCCGGACCCGGGTGCCGGCGCCGGCCTCGCGCCGGGCCTCGAGCAGGACCGTGATGCCGATGGACGCGAGGAAGGACACCTCGGAGAGGTCGATGACCAGCAGGTCCGGCGCTTCGGCGAGGGCGGTGGTGACGCCGTCGCCGAGCACGGGGGCGCTCAGCAGGTCGATTTCGCCCGCCACCGCCAGCACGACCGTGCCGCCGGAGTGCTGGGCCGTCACGCGCAGGAGGTCCTGGGGCCGGACCCGGTTGCCGTCAGCGGTCACGATCACCCCTGGTCTGCATGTGGATCCCTTCGCTCGCCGAGCGGCCGGTCCGCTCCGGGTCGGTGGTACCCCGGGATCGCAATGACGAAACATCGGGCAACGACCCGAACGGAGTCACCGGAGAGCGGCAGGGCGCATCTCGCGTGATCAGCGGGGCATCTCGCGTGATTGGAGAGGCATCTCGCGTGATTGGCGGGGCATCACGGTGCAGGCCGAGCCCAGAAGTCAGCTCAGCGGCTCCGCTCGGTACCGGCCGATCCGATCCGCCAGGGCGCGCACCTCCGCGTCGCCGCGGTGGGCGCGCAGCAGGCGCTCCAAGGGCGCCAGCCGGTCCTTCGGCCGGACCGAGCCCACCTGGCCGGCCAGGGCGACCGCCTCCTCGCCGATCCGGGTGGCCTCGGCGAAATCGCCGCTGAGCGCGTGGTTCTGGGCCAGCATGACCAACGTCAACGACCGGCTCCGGGCCATGTCCGCGCCGTAGCGGTCCGCGGCTCCGGTCAGCTGGGTGATCGCTTCGCCGCTGTGGCGGGCCGCCACCGCGGTGGCCAGCTCCGTCAGCACCGTGCCGCGCATCGCCGCCATGTCCGCTTCGCGGAAGAACGCCTCCCACGGCTTCGGCTCCGCCCACGAACCCGCCTCCGCGAACGCCGCCTCGGCCTCCGCCAGCCGGGTCAGGGCCGCGTGCTCGTCGCCGCCCATCGCGAACGCCCACGCCTCGTTGGCCGCGAGAATCGCCAGGGCCCGGCCGGAATCGGAGCGCCGCGCGGCCGTCCGGCCCCGGGCGAACTCGGCCAGTGCGCCGGCGACGTCGTGGCGGTGCAGGTGCACGCGGCCGAGCCGGTAGCGGATGTTCGCCACCAGGCTGTCGTTGCCCGCCTCGGCCGCGATTTCCAGCGCGCGCCCGAAGCGGCGCCGCGCCGGTTCGCCGTGTCCGATGTCGAATTCCGTCCAGCCCAGCAGGTTGTGCACGTCGGCCAGCACTGTGGACAGCCTGGCCCGCAACGGATCCGGGACCGTGCCCCAGTGCAGCAGCAGGCTCGCCGTCTTCACCACCTGGACGGCGTCCCGGCAGAAGCCGCCGCCCTGCCGGTAATCCAGGGCCCGCAGGACGCCGACGGCCGCTTCCAGCTGGGCGACGTCGGTGTTTTCGATGCTGATGGGAAGCGGAAAGCCATCACCTGTCGTCGTCACCATGACCTCACCTCGGGCAGGGGCGCATGCATGGTCGGTTGCCGGCGCAGGAGGAATACCCAGGCAGGGCCGAGCGGAAACGGCCGTCACCCGTCGGAGGACGTCACGGACGTAGGAACCGCGCGAGCGGCAGCCGGGCCTCGATCATCGCCCGCGTGACGAGCGTGGCGAACTGCTCGGCGCCGTACCGGCTGAGGTGGGTCGCGTCGTCGACACCGTCGTGCGCGAGGGTCAGGTACAGCGGCCAGGACTCGGCCTCGCCCAGGCTTTCCAGCAGGATCCGGCTGCGCGCGGTCAGGTCGAGCAGCGGGATCTTCTGCTGCCGGGCGACATCCCGCAGCACGGCGGGCAAGTCGACACCGAGGTTGTTGACGACGAGGCCGAGCGGGGTGAGCTTGCCGTCCGCGCCGAACCGGTGCCGCACCGGCGGGGTGACGATGACCGGCATCCCGCCCTGGTCGCGGACTCCGGCGATCAGCGTGGCGAGGTTGGCGCGGTAGACCTCTTCGGTCGTCTGCTTGTCGTTGTGCGCCAGCTGGATCAAAACCGTGTCCCCGCGCCGGATCATCGGCCGCACGCGAGCGAAGTAGCGGGGGTCGTCGAGGTAGCTGACCGTGCTCGCGCCGGATTGGGCGTAGTTCCGCACGCTCGGCCCGGCGCGGAAGAACTCCGGCAGCGCCTGGGCCCAGCCGTTCTTCGGCAGATTCGTCCAGTCGGCGGCGGTGGAGTCGCTGATGACGAAGACCCGCGGCGCCTTCGGTTCCGGCGTCACGGCGATCCGGACCGGCTGCGGCGCCGGACCGGTGAGCCGCACCTGCAGACCGGGCGTACCGGGGCCGTCCTCGCCGCTCGGCATGCCTTCGGGCGTGCGCACCTCGACCGTCACCGAACGCTCGACGTACTGGCCCGCCCGGGTGGCCACCGGGGCGAGCGCGATCCGCCGGGCTTCGACGTCCAGCCCGGTCGCCCCGGCGTCCCGGCCGCCCAGCACCACATCGATCCGGTAGTCGCCCGCGGGGACGTCGAACGAGCACGAGCCGGCGCACACGCTCCACCGTGGACCCGCGTCCGCGGCGGCCGGGAGGGCGCTGAGCGCGAGGGCGGCAACCACGGCGAGGATCTTCACGGCGCTTCCTCCGGGGCGATGGCGAGCAGGGCGATGGTGGCCAGGTTCCGCTGGGCGAAGTCGTTGGTGGCGAAGGTGGCGAAGTCGCCCGCGGGGTTCGTCGTGGTCCGGGTGGGAATCTCGGTCACCGGACCGGCGACGGCGGAACCGGTGACGCGTTCCGCGGGTGGCCACGGCTTGCCCGCCGGGTCGCTCGTGAACTGGTCCCAGCCGCGCTTGCGCAGGCTCGCGTCGCCGAGCTGCTCACCCGCCCAGGCCGTGACGCGGGAGTAGATCGTCTTGAACAGCCCGGGGTTGAAGTCGCGGCCGTACCGGGCGATCTTTTCGGCCGACGGCGCCTGCGCGTACCGGGCGAAGTCCAGATAGGTCCGGCGGAACTCGGGGACGTCGACCAGGTCGAGGGCTTCCCAGAGGATCTGCTCGCCGAGGAAGGCCATCGAGAGGTTGTAGCCGCCGTCGAAGTCGCCCTTTTCCAGGTTCACCAGGTGGCCGGTCGCCGGGTCGAAGCCGACCGCGCCGCCCGCCTCGCCGGTGAACAGCCCGGCGGGGAACGTGGCGATGTCCCGCATGCCGGTGACGATCCGGTCGCGCCAGCGGGCGTCGCCGGTGCGTTCCCACTCCGTCAGCCAGTTGCTGACCAGCGCGTACCAGTCGGGTCCGATCCGGACGCGAGCCGGCGCCTTCGTCTGCGGCGGCAGGACTTCGCGCAGCGGATCGACCGTCCGCAGTGTCTCATCGACCTGCATCGACGACCGGATCAGCTCGCCCAGCAGCTCGTCGGCGGTGAGGTAGTAGGAGAACCGCTTCGTGAACGACTCGCCGACCCGTGCCTCCTTGGCGCCGTCGCCCCAGTGCACGACGGCGTGGCGCGACCCGAGCCCGGCGAACCGGCCGCTGTGGTGGGTGTCCACTTCGGACACGTGCTGGGTCATGGCGTGCGCCAGCCGGAACGTCCGGGGATCGCCCGAGCGCAGGAAGGCGTACCAGAGCAGGGCGTCCGTGCCGAGCTCGGCGTTGTCCCATGCGTACCCGCCGACGTCGTAGCGCCATTCGTGGCGGTCCGCGTCGTAGGTGTGCATGACGTCGCCGTAGTGCCAGAACCCGTACCACTCGCGCTCGTCGACCTGCTCGGCGTAGAAGCCGATTTCCCGCGCGATCCCGTCTTCGAGGGCCGCGCGGGCGGGCGTGCTGCGGTCGGGCAGGCTCCAGCGGCCGAACACCCCGGCCGCGTGGTAGGTGCCCGGGTCCGCGACGAGCTGCGGCGGCGCGGTCAGGGTGGCCGACAGCGCGGCGATCGTGTCCCGGGGCGGGGTGGCCGCCAAGGCCCACAGCCGCAGCTCGGTCGAGCGCACCATGCCCTGCGGTGTCGCGAAGCCTTCTTGGACGTCTTCGTAGGACAGGTCGAGCCCGTGGGCGACGGTGTCGTAGGTGCGCAGGTCCATCGCCGGGGCCAGCGGGGAGTACGACCAGAGCGTCACCGACGCCGTGTCCGTCGCCGCGCCGCGGACGTCCAGGGAGCGCGGGGCGCGCTGCCAGAAGTCACGCAACCCGAAGCCCAGGCCGCCGGCTGGCCCGCCGACGTAACCGAAGCCGGACGCGCGGTCGCCGTGGCCGGCGTGCTTGAGCCAGCTGCCCGCGGCGCTCGTGCGTTTCCACACGGCGAAGTGGCGGGCGGACTCCTGGAACAGCGTGAAGTCGTTCCACAGCGCCAAGTTCTGGTAGCCGTCACGCACCTGCTGACCCCACTGGGCGACCGGCGGGGTGGCGGTGCCGTCGGTCTGGGCCTTCCGGACCGCCGCGCCGGGGTCGCGGCGCAGGCCGGTGAGCACCCGGACGGGCTCGCCCCAGACACCGCCCGCGGCCGTGCCGAAGCGGACGTGCCGGTTGTGCGGCTCGTCGGTCAGCGGAACGGCGAACCGCAGGCCGAGCCCGCGGACGAAGTCGTGGTTTTCGTCGGCGTCCCAGCGGAAACTGTGCACCACGCGCAGGGACTCGTCGCCCGCACCGAGGTAGACCCGCAGCGTCCAGGGCAGGATCGCGCGGGTGCCGCGGCCGCGGTCGCGCCGGTACCGGCCGGTCAGCTTGACCACCGCGCGCACCGGGCCCGCCTGCTCGACCTCGGCGCGTTCGACGATGCCCGTCCAGTCCTCGCGGCGGGGCGCCCGGGTGTCGTCGGCGTCGTCCGGCTGGTCCTGCAGCCGCAGCACGAGCTCGCCGTCGCGGGCGACGACCCGCCCGGCCCGGGAGAGCGACGGCAGCGCGACGGCGCCGGTCGTGGCCAGCCTCAGCTCGATCGTTCCGTTGGCCACCACGATTTCGCGCGGCGACCGGCGCACGGTGACCGGAACCGGTGGCGGCGCGGGTGTCCCGGGTGCCAGCGCGAACGTGTCCGCGGTGGCGGCCGACGTCACGGCGTGCCCGGTCCACTTGACCGAGCCGTCCGGCCAGTACGCCAGCGGCCACGACTGCAGTGGGACTTCACCGCCGTCCCCGGTGTGCAGGGCCAGCGGGACGTTCCTGGACAGCGTTCCCCGTGGCCAGGGGACGCCGAAGGCGCAGCCCACCGGGGCGGCGGGCCTGCCGTCGAGCCAGTGCAGGCGCACTTCGCCGCCGCCGGACGCCGGGGAGGCGGCCGCGGCCATCGGGGGAGTGACGGCGGTGGCGGCCAGTGCCGACACGCCGCCGAGGAAGACTCTGCGGGAAAGGGGGAACTGCGGGGACATCGTCGGCCTCCGGATCAGCTCGTCGCTGCCGCGATGAACCGATTCAAACCAGCCGGTTCCGGGTCTGTCAACCCGGTCGACCCGATCAGTCCAGTCGGTGAGTAAGCGCTTTCTCGATGATCGGGTGAACGACTGCGGCCGTTCGACCGATTCGAAAGTTTCGGCGCTTTCGGGGCGATCATTGCTGGTTGACGCCGCCCGCGCGCGGACTTACCGTGCTTGAACCGATTCAAGACCGAATTCCGGTGAGCTCGCCCGGTGGTGGTCTCCAGAAGGGAAATTCGATGAACGGACGGTTCGGGCTGCGCGCCGCCCTGACGGCGGTCGTGGCGGTCACGCTGGCGGGACTGGTCACCGGGTGCGGTGGCGGCGGCGACGCGTCGGGGCCCACGACGATCCGCTTCGTCTGGTGGGGCAACGAAGACCGGGCCAAGGTCACGAAGGCCGCGGTGGACCTGTTCATGAAGGACAATCCGGGCATCACCGTCCAGACGGAGTACGCCGCGTACGACGCCTACTTCCAGAAGCTCTCGACCCAGGTCGCCGGCGGCGCGTCGCCGGACCTGATCCAGCTGGACCGCGCGACGCTCGGCGAGTACCAGCACCGGCACGTGCTCGAGGACCTGAGCCCGTACATGGGCAAGGCGGTCGACGTCACCGGGATCGCGCCCGCGCTGCTGGCCGGCGGGAAGATCGAGGGGAAGCAGTACGCCGTGCCCGGCGGCCAGACCACGCAGATGCTCGCCTACGACGCGGGCGTCTTCACGAAGGCGGGCGTCGCACCGCCGTCCGGGCCCGGCAAGACCTGGACCTGGGCACAGTTCGGCGAGGGCCTGCGCAAGGTGGCCGCGACCGGGGTGGCCGGGACTACCGACTTCGGCTGGGCGATCGACTGGTTCGAAGTCTGGCTGCACCAGCACGGCAAGCAGCTCTACACCGACGACGGCAAGCTCGGGTTCACCGCCGCCGACCTGACGCAGTTCTGGACGCTGACCGGCGACCTGCGCGCGGCCAAGGCCGTCACCGCGCCCGAGGTCACCACGAAGATGGACGGCTCGATGCCGAACTCCGGCCTGGTCACCAAGCGCGCCGGGTCGGAGATCAACTACGACTCCAGCCTGAGCGCGTATCTGTCGAGCTACGGCCCGGGGATCCAGGCGGCACCGCTGCCCACCGACGGCACGGCGTCCGGCATGGCCGCGATGCCGCCGGTCACCTTCGCCGTCGCGCAACGCTCGGCCCACAAGGAGGCCGCCGCCAAGCTGCTGAGCTTCTTGGTCAACAACCCCGAAGCCGGGAAGCTGCTGGGCGTGGCGCGGGGGCTGCCGCCGAACACGGCGATCCGCGAGCAGGTCTGCGGCGCGGCTCAAGCGGCCACGAAGGCGGTGTGCGACTACGAAAAGTCGGTCGCCGACCGGATCGGGCCGGCGACCGGCCTGTGGCCCACCGGGTCCGCGGCGGTGAAGCGCGATTTCCAGCGCGTCTACGACGACGTGATCTTCGGCCGCACGGGTGTCGCCGACGGGGCCGCGCGCGCGGTGCAGACCGCGCAGCAGTCGCTCGGATCCTGACGGAGGAGCAGATGACGCAAGCTGTGCTGGACCGGCCGGTGGCGCCGGAACGGGCCGTGCCCCGCCGCCGCCGAGCCGGCCAGGGCACCGGGTACCTGTTCCTGTCGCCGTGGCTGCTCGGTGTGCTGGTGCTGACCATCGGCCCGATGATCGCGTCGCTGTACCTGTCGTTCACCGACTACGACCTGTTCGACGCGCCCCGCTGGGTCGGCCTGGACAACTACGCAACGATGTTCACCCGCGACGACCGGTTCTGGCACGCCGCCGGCGTCACCGCGCGGTACGTCGGGCTCTCGGTGCCGCTCAAGCTCGGGCTCGCGCTGGCCGTCGCGATGCTGCTGAACCGCGCCCGCCGCGGCGCCGGGCTGTACCGCTCGGCGTTCTACGCGCCCTCGCTGCTCGGCGCGAGCGTGAGCCTCGCCCTGGTGTGGCGCGCGATGTTCTCCACCGGCGGCACGGCGGACCGGGTGCTGGCCGCGTTCGGCCTCGACACCGGCGGGTGGGTAGACCAGCCGCAGTTCGCGCTGCTGGCCGTGATCGCGCTGGCCGTCTGGCAGTTCGGCGCGCCGATGGTCATCTTCCTCGCCGGGCTCAAGCAGATCCCGAAGGAGCTGTACGAGGCGGCGGAACTCGACGGCGCCGGGGCCTTGCGCCGGTTCCGGTCGGTGACGCTGCCGATGCTGTCCCCGGTGCTGCTGTTCAACCTGGTGCTGGAGACCATCCACGCGTTCCAGTCGTTCACCGGCGCGTTCGTCGTCAGCAGCGGCCGCGGCGGGCCCAGCGACTCGACCCTGCTCTACACCCTCTACCTCTACCAGCGCGGCTTCACGGACTTCCGGATGGGCTTCGCCTCGGCGATGGCCTGGGTGCTGCTGGTGGTGATCGGCGTGCTCACCGCGCTGCTGTTCCGCGGCTCGCGCCGGTGGGTGTTCTACGCGGGGGAGAGCCGATGACCCGCCGGTCGTGGGGGTGGCACCTGCTGATGGTGCTCATCCTGCTGGTGCTCCTGTATCCCGTGGGCTGGCTGGTCTCGGCGTCGTTCAAGCCCGCGGAGGAAGTGCTGGCCGGGCTTTCGCTGCTGCCGTCGCACCCGACCGGGGACAACTACACGCAGGTGTTCGCCGGGGTGGCCGGCTACAGCGTCTGGCACTACTTCGCCAACTCGCTGGTGATTTCGGTCGGCGCGGTGCTCGGCAACGTCGTGTCCTGCTCGCTCGCCGCCTACGCCTTCGCCCGGCTGCACTTCCGCGGTCGCGGGCCGATGTTCGGGTTCATGCTCTCCACCATCATGCTGCCGCAGCACGTCGTGCTCATCCCGCAGTACGTGATCTTCCAGAAGCTCGGCATGGTCAACACGTTCTGGCCGCTGGTCCTGCCGAAGTTCCTGGCCACCGACGCGTTCTTCGTCTTCCTGATGGTGCAGTTCATCCGCGCCCTGCCCGGCGAACTGGACGAGGCCGCGACGATCGACGGCTGCGGGCCGGTGCGGACGTTCCGGTACGTGATCGCGCCGCTGCTGCGCCCGGCGCTGATCACCACCGCCATCTTCACCTTCATCTGGACCTGGAACGACTTCTTCTCGCAGCTGATCTACCTCAACGACCCCGGCCGGTTCACCCTGCCGCTGGCGCTGCAGATCTTCGTCGACCAGACGAGCCAGTCGGCGTTCGGCCCGATGTTCGCCATGTCGGTGCTCGCCCTGCTGCCGATCGGGTTGTTCTTCTTCGCCTTCCAGCGATACCTGGTGGAGGGCGTCGCGACATCGGGGCTGAAGGGATGAAGACGCAGTACCGCTCGCTGACGCTGCTCGCCGAGGTCCTGTTCGTGGGCCTGCTGGTCTGCGTGGCCTCGGTGTTCGTCGTGACGTCCTTGGCCGCGGCGGCCGCCGGTTCGGTGCTGGTCACCGACGTCGCCGCGGACGCCCGGACACCGACCGTGCGCCGGTTCGCCCGCCTGTTCCGCGCGGCGCTGGCCCACCCGGTGGCCGTGCTGGCCCCGGCGGGTCTGCTGGTCGTCGGAGCCGTCGACGTCGTCGCGGTGCTGGGCGGGCTGCCGGGCGGCCGGGTGTTCGGGGCCGTGCTGGGACTGGTGCTCGCCGCGCTCCTGGCGGCCGGCCTGCGCGGCGCGGCGGCCTGGCGGCCGGACCGGCGCTGGCCGGAGGTGCTGGGGGTGGCCGGCCGGGAGACGGTCTTGGACTGGCGTGGCAGCTTCGGGCTGGTCGTCGCGATCGTCGTCGTGGCCGTCGTCGTCGGGCAGGCGCCGGCCTTCGTGGTCGTCGCTCCGGGCCTGCTCGTGCTGGCCGCGGTGGCGGTGGGCTTGCGGGAACGCCGGTGAAGCCGCCGATCGGCATCCGGGACGTCGCCGTCCGGGCCGCGGTGTCGGTCGGGACGGTGTCCAACGTGCTGAACCGGCCCGACGTGGTCGCCGCCGCCACCCGCGCGCGGGTCCTCGCCGCCATCGACGCGCTGGGGTACGTCCGCAACGAGCCGGCGCGCCAGCTGCGGTCGGGCACCGCCCGCACGATCGGCCTGGTGGTGCTCGACGTGGGCAACCCCTTCTTCACCGACGTCGCCCGCGGTGTCGAAGAGGCGGCGAGCGAGGCCGGGCACGCGGTGATCCTGTGCAACAGCGGCGAATCCGTGGCCAAGGAACGCGGGCACGTCGAGCTGCTGGCTTCCCAGCGGGTGCACGGGGTGCTGATCACGCCGGTCGAGGCCGGGCCGGCACCGGTGCGGTGGCTGCGGGACCGGGGGATTTCGGTGGTCCTGCTCGACCACCCGACGGCGGAGGAGGACCTGTGCTCGGTCGCGGTGGACGACCGCCACGGCGGCGAGCTCGCGGTCACCCACCTGCTGGCCGAGGGGTGCGAGCGCATCGTGATGGTGACCGGCCCGGCGGGCATCCACCAGGCGGCCGAACGCCACCGCGGCGCCCGCGACGCGATCCGGCTGGCGGGCCGGCCACCGGATGTGCTCGAGGTGCTGCCGGCGCCGGCCCTCAACGTGGCGTGCGGCCTGCGGGCCGGTGAGCAGCTGCTGGCCCGGGCGGTGCTGCCGGACGCCGTCTTCTGCGCGAACGACCTGCTGGCGCTCGGCCTGCTCCAGGCCGCGGTGCGGGCGGGCGTGCGGGTCCCGGAGGACCTGGCGATCGTCGGCTACGACGACATCGACTTCGCGGCGGCGGCCGCGGTGCCGCTGACGTCGGTCCGCCAGCCGCGGCACGGGATCGGCCGCACCGCCGCGGAGCTGGTCATCGCCGAATCGCTGTCGCCGTCCGAGCACGAGCACCGGCACGTGGTGTTCACCCCGGAACTGGTGGTCCGCGAGTCCAGCCGCCGCCCCCGGCCGCGCCGGACAGCTTCGAAAACTCGATCAAAGGAGATCGGATGACCGTGTCCCGTACCGGCCGCCTCGCGACGGCGGCCCTGATCCTGGCGGCCCTCGCCCTGCCGGTCACCGCGGCTTCGGCCGCGAACTCCCTCGGCATGCTGGGCGCGGACGTTTCGACCGCCCAGCGGGCGCTCGACCTCGGCGCGAAGTACACCGACGCGGCCGGGGTGGCCCGCGATCCCCTCGACATCCTCAAGGGCGCCGGCGTCAACTACGTTCGCCTGCGGGTGTGGAACAACCCGCGCAGCGGCTACAACAACAAGGCCAAGGTGCTGCAGTACGCGCGGTCGGTGAAGGCCAAGGGCCTCAAGCTCCTGGTCGACTTCCACTACTCCGACACGTGGGCCGATCCCGGTACGCAGACCAAACCCGCGGCCTGGGCCGCGCACCCCATCGGCCTGCTGCAGACCGATGTGTACGACTACACCTATGACGTCTGCTTCGGGCTCAAGGCCCAGGGCACGACGCCCGACAGCGTGCAGATCGGCAACGAGATCAACGTCGGCCTGCTGTGGAACGACGGGAAGGTTTCTTTCGGGGGCTCCGGGTGGCGGAGCCCCCGGCCCGGGGCGACGCCCCGGAATGGCACTGTCGTCAACAACGACTTCACCAACCTCGGCCTGCTGCTCAAGGCCGGCTACAACGCCACCAAGGCCTGCAACAGCGGCACGCAGGTGATCATCCACACCGCCGACGCCGACAGCGACGCGCACGCCCGCTGGTTCTACGACGGCATCCGGGCCCAGCGCGTCCCGTGGGACATCACCGGCCTGTCCTACTACTGCTACTGGCACGGCACGATGGCGAACATGGCCGGCGTGGTGTCCGACGTGCGGTCCCGGTACGGCAAGCCGGTCGTCCTCGCCGAAACGGCCTACCCGTACACGACGGCCAACGACGACAGCACCCCCAACGCGGTCTCGGCCGCGCAGCCGTGCGCGGGATATCCGGCCACCCCGGCCGGGCAGGCCGCGAACTTCACCGCGGTGCAGGACACCGCCCGTGCCGCCGGCGCGATCGGCGTCTTCTACTGGGAACCCACGTGGTACGCGGTGCCGGGCAACGGCTGGGACCCGGCCGACATCTCCGGGTCCGGCGACGGCTGGGAGAACCAGGCCGTCTTCGACCGCTCCGGCCGGTTCAATCCGCAGGTGCGCTGGCGAGCTTGACCACCGTTCGAGAAAACGCTTTCTCAAACGGCGTCCGGGCAGCTTAACGGTTAAGCAGATTGGCCGGTTTCTGTCTCGTGGCCGGTGTTCCGCCCGTGTCGCGCGTGTTACCGTGGGAGCGCTCCCAGCCTGAAACTTTCCTGTCGAGTCCTTCTCCAGGAGGTCGGTAATGAACTGGCGATTCCTCCGCGCGCTCCTGGCCGGCCTGCTGGTGGCCGCCTGCGCTCTCGTGGCCCCCGCCGCGGCCGGGGCGGCCACGCCCACCCGGATCATGGCGCTGGGCGACTCCATCACCGGGTCGCCCGGCTGCTGGCGCGCGTTGTTGTGGAAACACCTCCAGGAGACCGGCCACACCGACATCGACTTCGTCGGCACCCTGCCGGCGCAGGGCTGCGGCTTCACCTACGACGGTGAGAACGAGGGCCACGGCGGGTTCCTGGCGACCGGGATCGCCCGGGACAACCAGCTGCCCGGCTGGCTGTCGGCGACGCACCCGGACATCGTCCTGATGCACCTGGGCACCAACGACGTCTGGAACAACATCCCGGCGAGCACCATCCTCGACGCCTTCACCACGCTGCTGGGCCAGATGCGGGCCGCGAACCCGGCGACCAAGCTGATCGTCGCCAAGATCATCCCGATGAACCCGGCCAACTGCACGGCCTGCGGCCAGCGGGTGGTCGACCTGAACAACGCCATCCCCGGCTGGGCCCAGGCGCACTCCACGGCCGCGTCGCCGATCACCGTCGTCGACCAGTGGACCGGGTTCGACACCGCGGCCGACACCGGTGACGGCGTCCACCCGAACGGCACCACCGGCATCCAGAAGATGGAGAGCCGCTGGTACCCGGCCCTGGTCGCGGCGCTCGGCACGGACACGCCCACCGCGACCGGCCTGCACGTCGACGGCACCCGGATCCTCGAGGCGAACGGCTCGCCGTTCGTCATGCGCGGGGTGAACCACGCGTACGTCTGGTACCCGGGCCAGAACCGCGCCTTCGCCGACATCAAGTCCTTCGGTGCCAACACGGTCCGGGTCGTCCTCGGCAGCGGGCAACGGTGGGGACCGACGTCGGCCGCCGAAGTCACCAGCGTCATCGGGCAGTGCAAGCAGAACCGGCTGATCTGCGTCCTGGAGGTCCACGACACCACCGGGTACGGCGAGCAGAGCGGGGCCGCGACGCTGGATCAGGCGGCCGGCTATTGGATCAGCGTGGCCGATGCGCTGAAGGGCCAGGAAAATTACGTCGTCATCAACCTGGGCAACGAGCCGTTCGGCAACGACCAGCAGGTCAGCGCGACCTGGACGAGCGCGACGAGCAACGCGATCAAGCGGTTGCGGGCCGCCGGCCTGCAGCACCTGCTGATGGCCGACGCGCCGATGTGGGGCCAGGACTGGCAGAACATCATGCGCGACAACGCGGGCACGGTGTTCAACGCCGACCCCCAGCACAACACGGTCTTCTCCATCCACATGTACGGCGTCTACGACACCGCCGCCGAGATCAACGCGTACTTCGACGCCTTCCGCACCGCCGGGCTGCCCCTGGTCGTCGGCGAGTTCGGCAGCATGCACACCGACGGCAACCCGGACGAGGACACGATCATGGCCCAGGCGCAGGCCCGCGGCCTCGGCTACCTCGGCTGGTCCTGGAGCGGCAACAGCAGCGACGTCGCCTACCTCGACATGACGAACAACTTCGACCCGGCGAGCTTGACGGCGTGGGGTGAACGATTCCTCAACGGCATCAACGGAATCCGGCAGACGGCGAAGGAAGCAACGATCTACGGCGGCAGCCAAGCCGACACCCAGGCGCCGTCCGTTCCGGGCACGCCGGCCGTCTCGGGCGTGACGTCGAGCGGCGCCACGCTGAGCTGGGCCGCGTCGACCGACAACGTCGGCGTCACCGGCTACGACGTCCTCCGGGCGCCGGGAGCGAGCGGGGGCACGTTCGCCGTGGTCGGTTCGACCGCGACGACGTCGTACACCGACAGCGGCCTGACGGCTTCGAGCACGTACCGGTACCAGGTGCGGGCGAGGGACGCCGCCGGGAACACCTCGGCCGGCTCCGGGGTCGCGACGGCGACGACGAGCGCGGGCGGCGGATCCGGTGCGTGCAAGGTGGCCTACGCCGCCTCGAACTGGGGCGGGGGCAACGGGTTCACCGCCAACGTCACCATCACCAACACCGGCACGAGCGCGGTCACCGGCTGGACGCTGGCCTTCGCCTTCGCCGGCGGCCAGCAGGTGACCCTGCCCGGCTGGGGCGCCACCTTCGCCCAGTCCGGCGGTGCCGTCACGGCCAAGAACCTGAGCTGGAACGGCACGTTGGCGCCGAACGCTTCGACCGGCATCGGCTTCAACGGCACGTTCACCGGCACCAACTCGGCGCCGTCGGCGTTCACGCTCAACGGGAGCAGCTGCACGGCCGCCTGAGCCGGCCACCTTCGCGAACCCAGGACAAAGGAGTCCTCATGTCCCTCAGACAGCAGGCGGTCCTCCTCGCCGGCCTGGCCGCGGCCACCCTGGTTCCCGCGCCGGCGGTGGCCGCGGCCGCCCAGGAAGCGCTTCCCGCACAGTGTTCGGGTACCGCGCCGATCAAGTGCCACTTCGCGGTGGCACCGGGGAACTACGACGTCACCGCAGGGCTGGGCAGCACGACGAAGGCGGCCGGCACGTCGATGTCGGTGGAGGCCCGCAGGCAGGTCCTGAACGCCGTCGCGACGAAGGCCGGACAGGTCGTCCCCACGACGGTCACGGTCAACGTGCGCAACCCCGAGGGGCAGCCGACCGGCCAGGGCGGCACGGGCACCGCGGGCCTGGACATCACGTTCGGCGGCACCGCCCCCGCGATCGGCTCGCTGACCGTCACGGCGGCCCAGGCCCCGCTGGTGACGTACCTGGCCGGCGACTCGACCGTCTGCGACCAGCCGGCCGCGCCCTACACCGGCTGGGGCCAGGTGCTGCCCACCGCGGTGCGCTCCGGCGCGGTGATCGCCAACTACGCGGACTCCGGCGAGAGTTCCGGCAGCTTCCTGGCCAACAAGGCGCTCTTCCCGACGCTGAAGCCGCTGATCAAGAGCAAGGACCTGGTGCTCATCCAGTTCGGGCACAACGACAAGCAGACGTCGGCGACGGCGTTCCGCGACAACCTCACCAAGCTGGTCAGCGGCGTCCGGGAGCGCGGGGGCGTCCCCGTGCTGGTGACGCCGCCGGTGCGGCGGCTGTTCAGCGGCACCAAGCTGACGCCGACCGCCCTGCACGTCAACGGCGTGGGCGTCGACCTGCCCGCGGTGATCCGGGCGCTCGGCAAGAGCGCGAACGTGCCGGTGATCGACCTGACGGCCAAGAGCAAGGCCCTGGTGGAGTCGCTCGGCCCGTCGGCGTCGCAGCAGATCTACCTCACCCAGGCGAGTGACGGCGTCACCGACAACACGCACTTCTCGGCCTACGGCGCGACGCAGATGTCGAACCTCGTCGTCCAGGGCGTCCGCGAGCAGAACCTGTCCCTTGTGGCCTATCTGCGCTGAACCACCGAATGGAGGAGCCATGCGTAACTTCGGCAAGCGGCTGGTGTTCGCCGCCGCGGGCGTGGTGGCCGCGGGATTGCTGCCCGCCCCGGCCACCGGTGCCGCGGTCGCGGCCACGCCGCAGCTCGACAAGCTGAACCGCGGGGTGGTCAGCGTCCACACCGCCCAGGGCAACACCGTCGGCTGGCGGCTGCTCGCCGACGACCCGGCCGGCGTGGCGTTCAACGTCTACCGCGACGGCACCCGGGTGACCACCACCCCGGCCGGCGGGCCGACGGACTTCGTGGACGTCGGTGCGCCCGCGGGCGCCCGGTACACCGTGCGCCCGGTGGTCGGCGGGATCGAGCGGATGTCGGCCTTCGCCGCGGAGGATTCGCTGACGTTGGCCAGCGCTGCCGCCGCGAGCACCCGGGACGTCCCGATCCAGCCGCCGGCCGGCGGCACCACCCCGTCCGGGGAGAGCTACACCTACACCGCGAACGACGCCAGTGCCGGTGACCTGGACGGCGACGGCCAGTACGAGCTCGTGCTGAAGTGGGACCCGACGAATTCCAAGGACAACTCGCAGTCCGGGTACACCGGCGACGTCTACGTCGACGCCTACCGGCTCGACGGCACCCGCCTCTGGCGGATCGACCTCGGACGCAACATCCGCGCCGGCGCGCACTACACGCAGTTCCAGGTCTTCGACTACGACGGCGACGGCAGGGCCGAGGTCGCGATGAAGACCGCGGACGGCACCCGGTCGGGCACCGGCCAGGTGATCGGCAGCGCGAGCGCCGACTACCGCAACTCGAGCGGGTACGTCCTGTCCGGCCCGGAGTTCCTGACGATGTTCAACGGGCAGACCGGTGCCGCGATGTCCACGGTGAACTACCATCCGCCGCGCGGCACGGTGTCCTCGTGGGGGGACAGCTACGGCAACCGCGTCGACCGGTTCCTGGCCGGGACGGCCTACCTCGACGGCTCCCACCCGAGCCTGATCATGAGCCGCGGCTACTACACCCGGACCGTGATCGCGGCCTGGGACTTCCGCGGCGGCGCGCTGACCGAGCGGTGGAAGTTCGACTCGAACTCGGCCGGCTCGCAGTACACCGGCCAGGGCGACCACCAGCTGGCCATCGCGGACACCGACGGCGACGGCCGCGACGAAATCGTCTTCGGCGCCATGGCGATCGACGACAACGGCAGTCCACTGTGGAACACCCGGCTCGGCCACGGCGACGCCATGCACGTCGGTGACCTGATCCCGAGCCGCCCCGGCCTGGAAGAGTTCAAAGTGGACGAAGACAAGTCCAAGCCCGCCGCCTGGATGGCCGACGCGAAGACCGGGCAGATCATCTGGCAGAACAGTTCCTGCAGCTGCGACAACGGACGCGGTGTCTCGGACGACATCTACGCCGGCAGCCCCGGCGCCGAGTCGTGGTCGTCGGCGGTGTCCGGGCTGCTGAACACCAGCGGCCAGAACATCGGGCGCAAGCCGTCGTCGACGAACTTCGTCATCTACTGGGACGGTGACGCCCAGCGCGAGCTGCTGGACGGCACGCACATCGACAAGTACGGCACCGGCGGCGACACCCGCCTGCTGACCGCGTCCGGCGTGCACGCGAACAACGGCACGAAGAACACACCGTCGCTGCAGGCCGACCTGTTCGGCGACTGGCGCGAGGAGGTCGTCTGGCCGACGTCGGACAACCGGGCGCTGCGGATCTACTCCACCTCGGACCCGACGAGCATCTCGCACGTGTCGCTGATGCAGGACCGGCAGTACCGGGAGGCCGTCGCGTGGCAGAACACGGCGTACAACCAGCCGCCGCACCCGAGTTTCGCGATGGCCCGGTGATGGCGGTGTCCACGCTGCGGAAGGTCGTCGCCGGGGTGCTGGCACTCGTGCTCGCGCCGCTGACCGTGGTGTCCGGCACCGCCGACGCCGGGGTCGCCGCCAACCGGTACCGGATGGTCACGGACTTCGACGCCGGCTGGCTGTTCAACTACGGCGACGCCAGTGGTGCCGATGGTGCGTCCTACAACGACGGCGGCTGGCGCAAGCTCAGCGTGCCGCACGACTGGAGCATCGAGGGCAAGAACCCGCCGGCGAACCCGTTTTCGCAGTCGGCGCCGAGCACCGGCCGCGGCGGGTACCTGCCCTCGGGCATCGGCTGGTACCGCAAGCACTTCTCGTTGTCGGGGGTGCCCGCCGGCCGCAAGGTGTTCCTCGAGTTCGACGGCGTGATGGCCAACGCGAGCGTGTATATCAACGGCACGCTCATCGGTACCCACCCGTACGGGTACACGAGCTTCCGCTACGACATCACGGCCGCGGCGAAGCTCGGCTCCGACAACGTGGTCGCGGTCAAGACGGACACGACATCGCAACCGGCGTCGCGCTACTACACCGGGGCGGGGATCTACCGTGACGTCCGGCTGATCGCGACCGATCCGGTGCACGTCGGCCAGTGGGCCACCCGCGTCACCACGCCGAACGCCACCACCGTGCACGCGGAAACCACGGTGGTCAACGAAGGAGGCGCGGCGGCGAGCGTCAGCGTCCAGGGCGTGCTCAGCGACCCGGGCGGGGCCGCGCTGCCCGCCGTGACGACGGCGGCCAAGACCATCGCTGCCGGGGCGTCGGCCACCTTCGCCTACGACGTGCCGGTGAGCAACCCGAAGCTGTGGGACCTGGCGAACCCGAACCTGTACTCGCTGGCCACCAACGCCCTCGTGGGCGGCACCGCGGTGGACGACGACGTCACGTCCGTGGGCATCCGCACCCTGACGTTCAACGCCGCCACCGGGATGAGCCTCAACGGCAAGAACGTGAAGTTCCAAGGTGTCGCGCTGCACCAGGACCTGCACGGGCTCGGGATGGCGGCGCCGCAGCGGGCCGTGCAGCGGCGGCTCGCGCAGCTGAAGGCGCTCGGGGTGAACGCCATCCGCACCGCGCACGACCCGCCGAGCCCGGCGTTCCTCGAGCTGACCGACCGGATGGGGTTCCTGGTCCTCGACGAGTTCTTCGACGTCTGGACCCAGCACAAGTACGCCGACGTGGGCGACTACGCGACTTACTTCAACCGGACCGCGGCCGCGCCGACCGGCACCCCCGCGGTGCCCGGCGCGAGCGGCTCGGTGCCCTGGTACCAGGTGGACACGACCAGCGTTGTCCTGCGCGACCGCAACCACCCCAGCGTGGCGATGTGGAGCACCGGCAACGAGATCCGCGACCCGATCGCGACCCGGACACCGCTGCTGACCCGGATGGTGGCGATCGCGCACAGCCAGGACCCGGGCCGTCCGGTCACCCAGGCGCTGTTCCGGCCGGCCGACAGCGGCGACGTCACCGGAGCCACCCGGACCATCGTCGACGTCTTCGGCGGCAACTACCGGCCGGACGAGGTCATCCAGGCCGCGAAGACATCTCCGGCGCGGGCCGGGCTCTTCACCGAGATGGGCACCGACACCTCGGCGTGGGCGACGGTCCGCAACAACGCGGTGGTCACCGGTCTGTTCCTCTGGACGGGTGCGGCGTACCTGGGGGAGGCTGACGGCCTGTGGCCCCGCGTGGAGCCGGACTTCGGCCTGCTGGACGGCGTGGGCACGGTCCGGCCGATCGGGTACTCGTGGCAGCGCACGTGGGGTGCGCCCACGACATCGCCGCCGGCGACCGGCACCACGGCGAACCGCGTGCTGCTCTCGCCGGACCACAGCACCGTGTCCACGGACGTCGACGACGTCTCGTACGTCAAGGCGACCGTGGCCGATTCGGCCGGCCGGGTGGTGACCGGCTCTTCCGCCCCGATCACGTTCAGCGTCAGCGGGCCGGGCGAGCTGGTGGCGGTCGACAGCGGGAGCCCGGTGCAGGAAACCTTCCGCGGCCCGGTGCGGAAGGCCTACCAGGGCGTCGCGTACGGCCTGGTGCGGGCGACGGGCGCCGGCACCATCACGGTGACCGCGAGCTCGGCCGGGCTGACGCTCGGCACGACCACGCTGACCGGCACCACGGCGCCGTTCGTGCCGTGTTCCGGCAGCTGCAACTGACCTTTGGAATGCGTATGAAACTCGCAGTCTCCCTCGTGGTGTTCGCGACCGCGGTGACCGTCGCCGGCGCGCCGGTGGCCGCCGGCAGCCCGGCGGCCGGGAAGACCTACTACGTCGCCCCGGCGGGCAGTGACAGCGCCCCCGGGACGCAGGCCGCGCCCTGGGCTTCGGTCGCGCACGCCCAGGCGATCGCGCAGGCCGGCGACACGGTGTACCTCCGGGGTGGCACCTACGCCTACTCCCGGGCGAACAAGGCCTGCGCGAGCCAGACCGACCGGGTGGACGCGATCACGCTGGACAAGAGCGGCAGTTCCGGCAACCCGATCCGCTACTGGGCCTATCCCGGCGAAACACCCGTCTTCGACTTCTCCCGGGTCGGCGACGACTGCCGGATCAAGGGTTTCGACGTCACCGGGAACTTCATCCACCTCAAGGGGCTGGAAGTCAAGGGCGTGCCCCAGAACAACAACCTCAACCACGAGTCGTGGGGGATCTGGGTCTCCGGGAGCGACAACACGTTCGAACTGCTGAACCTGCACAACAACATGGGGCCGGGGTTGTTCATCCAGGACGGTGGCGGCAACCTCGTCCTGAATTCCGATTCCCACGACAACTACGACCCGCGCACGTCGAACGGCGCCGGGGAAAGCGCCGACGGGTTCGGCGCGCACATCTCCGCCGGCCACCCGGGCAACGTCTTCCGCGGCTGCCGCGCGTGGTGGAACTCCGACGACGGGTTCGACCTGATCAACGCGTTCTCGCCGGTGACCATCGAGAACTCGTGGGCGTGGCGCAACGGCTACCTGCCGGAGACGACCACGTCGTCCGGCAACGGCAACGGCTTCAAGATGGGCGGCTACGGCGGCAAGTACGTCGCCAACGGCGTCAAGCACACCGTCCGCACTTCGGTGGCGTTCAACAACAAGGCCGCGGGGTTCTACGCCAACCACCACACGCTGGCCAACGACTACTTCAACAACACGAGTTACAACAACCACCCCGACTACAACATGCTCGGCATCACCTCGAGCAGTGCCGCCACCGGGCTGGGCAACCTCCGCAACAACGTCGCCTACGGGGGAACGCTGCTGTCCAACATGTCCGGCACGAGCGCCAGGGCCAACTCCTGGAACGGGGGCGGCACGCTGTCCGACGCGCAGTTCCGGAGCGTGTCGACGTCCGGCTGGGACGCGCGGCGCCAGGCCGACGGCAGCCTGCCGGTGCTGCCCAACCTCCGCCTGGCGGCGGGCAGCTGGCTGATCGACAAGGGCACCGACGTCGGCCTGCCTTATCACGGCAGCGCCCCTGACCTCGGCGCCTTCGAGTCCTGAATGGACGAATCGGCGGTGACCGCGCACGGGTCACCGCCGATCCGTCCGGCGCCGGCCCGGGGGTTCGCCGCCCGGCCGAGCGGGTAACCGGCTGCACGACGCGGCCGCCGGCAGGACGGGAGACGACCATGGCCATCAGGCTGGGCAGCACGGTGATCAACTGCACCGACCTGGAGACCATGACCCGCTTCTGGTGCGCGGCACTCGGCCTCGAGCCGGCGTCCGAAGCCGACGACTTCCGGCTGCTGCGCGGCCCGCACGTCAACCTGTCGCTGCAACGCTCCCCGGTGTCCGCGCGGGACCAGATGCACCTCGACCTCTACACGGACGACCAGGAGCACGAGGTCGACCGGCTCATCGGCTTGGGCGCGCGGTTCGTGCGCCACGTCGACGACGACCCGGCCGACGACTGGGTCATCCTCGCCGACCCGGAGGAGAACCTGTTCTGCGTCTGCGCGAAACCGGCGGACGAGGTCCGCGACCCGGGAGCCGGTTCCGCCGCGTGATCTCGATGCGTGCTGAAGCCGACCGAGCGGGAAAGCCGGCCGTCCTCACCGGCCCGCGATCACGTCTGCCGGGGGTACCGGAGGCGTGGCGAATTCGTCGCACGCGCCCAGGAGTTCCTGGCCGAGGGCCTGGCGGCCGGCGAGCGGTGCGCTACGTCGCCCCGGGGGACGAGGCCGCGCTGGCCGGGCAGCTGCGGGCGGACGAGCGCTGCGACGAGGGCCTGGAACGCGGGGCCGTCCAGGTCGCTTCGGTCGAGGCGACCTACCGCACGGGAGCCGTCGTCGACCCCGCCGGCCAGGTCGAGCACTACGCCGCGGCGACGTCCGAGGCGCTGGCGGCCGGGTTCACCGGATTGCGGGTCGCGGCCGACGCGACGTCGCTGGTGCGCACGCCGGCCCAAGTGGACGCCTTCGCCCGCTACGAGCACCTGGTGGACCACTACCTGGCCGGTCATCCGATGTCGGCGATGTGCGGCCAAGACGTGGCCGAGCTCGGCCGCGAAGCCGTCGCGCAGCTCGCGTGCATGCACCCGGCCGCCCACGACGGCGCGACCCCGTTCCACCTGCACGCGCACGCGCGCGACGGCAGCGCCGCGGCGCTCGACGGGGAGCTGGACCTGGAGGCCCGCCGGCTCTGGCCGCCGGTGCTGGAGCGCGCCGGCCTGCGGCCCGAGGGCGGCACGATCGCCATCGACGCCGCCGGCCTGGAGTTCGTCGACCACCGCAGCCTGGTCGCGCTGGCCGGCTACGCCGAGCGGCACGGTGGTCCTGCGCACGCGATTGTCCACGCCCGCCCGGCTCGCCGAGCATCGCGAACCGGCCGCCCGAGCCCCAGTGCGTTCGAGCTCGGCGGCGGCGTCCAGCCGCTCAGGCGCAGCGGGGCTGTCCCGGGCAGCTGCGCAGCAGCTTGACCACCGGCGCGGCCGGAA
The DNA here is from genome assembly GCF_026017845.1 of Amycolatopsis mediterranei. Taxonomy (NCBI): domain Bacteria; kingdom Bacillati; phylum Actinomycetota; class Actinomycetes; order Pseudonocardiales; family Pseudonocardiaceae; genus Amycolatopsis; species Amycolatopsis mediterranei. The sequence goes on along the minus strand of NZ_CP100416.1, from coordinate 8,526,313 downwards.
TCGTCCCGTCCGCCCCCGGCATCCCCAGCGGCCACGCGATGGCCAGTGCCACCGCCGAAGAGTTGTTGCCGTAGTTCGTCTCCAGCAGCGTCCGGTCGGCGTTGACCGTGTTCACCAGGTCGTACGTGCCCGTCGGGACGTGGGTGATGTCCAGCCACTGGAAGTCCACCGGGTACTTGTAGTCGTCGCCCGCACCGACCGAAATCCCCTCGACCACCTCGAGCGCCGTGGGTTCGTGGTGGCGGCACATGTTGCCGCGCAGCGTATCGGCGAGAGAGGCGTCGGCACCCGAGCCGCCCGGCACGTTCTTCAGGCGGCCGACGTCGTGGACCGGGAACCGGTCGCCGAGGCAGAAGCCGTTCTTGCGGTCGGTGACCACCGTCTCGCCCTGGGGGGAAACCAGCGCGAAGCGCTCGAAGTTCATCAGGTGCCAGTGCTGGTGGGCGGGAGCCGGCTCGTAGTACGTGAAGGCCCCGGTGGCGCGTTGCGCCGCCGCGTAGCTGTCCGGGATCGAGCCGTCCGCGCCGTTGCGCAGCGCCTGCCGGACCGTCATGGTCTGCTGGTTCGTGCTGTCGCGGCGGCCGTACAGCAGCAGCGGCCCGTCGCCGACGTTCTCCTCCGCGCTGGTGAACCGCAGCCGGACGGCCTTCGCCACCGACGGCGCGACGCAGCGGCCGTTGGGGGCGGCCGGATCGACCACCGGGCAGACGTCCCAGGCGGTGCACAGCGGGAGTTCACCGGAACTGCCGCCGGCACACCCCGGCACGGCCTGGCGGAGGTCGGGGAGCAGGAGGTCCGGCGCCGCGTCGGCACGGGGAGCGGAGGCGGAAACGGTCGCCGAAAGGGCCACGAGCGCCAGTACCGCGAATTTCTTCAGCAAGAGCGGGCCGTCCTGTCCGGTATTCCGATCGGCCCCATCCTAGGGCGTCCGCAATTCCCCGGTGCGACACCGCGTCGTCACACGATCGACTGAGTCGCCTCCGGTTTCGCGGTTCCGGTGAGTAGCGTGCGGCGAACTCACCGCCCGAAAGGACCGCACCGCATGTCGACGACCACCGCAGATTTCCGTGCCGACACCGGGAGCTCCCCGGCGGTGCGGCCCGCCGGAACCGGCGGGATCACGCTGGTCTGCGGCACACGGCCGGAACTGATCAAGCTCGCGCCACTGATGCGGGTGTTCGGCGACGAGTGCGCCGTCGTCTACACGGGACAGCACTACGACCGCTCGCTCTACGCGCGGATCCGCGCGGACCTGCCGCCGTCGGACCGGTTCCACGAACTCGGCGTGGGCGCCGGCCGCCGCGGCGGCCAGCTCGGCCGGACGATCAGCGCGGTCGACGAGGTACTGGCGGACCGGCCCGGCCGGGCGGTGCTCGTCCAGGGCGACACGACGTCCGCGCTCGCCGGCGCGCTGGCGGCCAACGCGCACGATCTGCCGCTGGTGCACGTCGAAGCCGGGCTGCGCAGCCACGACCGGGCGATGCCCGAGGAGCACAACCGCGTGCTGATCGACCACCTCGCCGACCTGTGCTGCGCGCCGACCGAGCTCAACCGCGCCCACCTGCTGGCGGAAAACGTGCCCGCCGAACGGATCGCCGTCACCGGCAACACCGTCGTCGAAGCGCTGCAAGCCGCGCTCCCGGCCGCCGAGGACCGACGGGCGGTGCTGGCCGCCCGCGGGCTGGAGCGGGATCGGTTCGTGCTGGCCACGATCCACCGCCCGGAGAACGTCGACGACGCCGGACGGCTGGCGGTGATCCTGCGCGAACTGGGCCGCCTGCAGCTGCCGGTGGTGTTCCCGCTGCACCCCCGCACGGCCAAGAGCGTCGAGGGGTTCGGCCTGCGGCACCTGCTCGAGCCGCTCGTCGAGCTGGAACCCCAGGCCTACCCGGCGTTCCTCGCGCTCGCCGCCGAGGCGGCGGTGATCGTGTCGGATTCCGGGGGCATCCAGGAGGAAGCGAGTGTCCTCAAGCGACCGGTGGTCGTGGTCCGGCGCAGTACCGAGCGCCCCGAGATCGCCGGAACGTTCGGCACGCGAGTGCTCCCGGGGCCGTCGATCGGCACGGAGGTGGCGCGGTGGCTCGACGACGTGGCCGGCCACCGCGAGCGCCTCCGGCACCTCCCGTCACCGTACGGCGACGGGTCCGCCTCCGCCCGGATCGTGACGGCGCTGGGGACGTTGCTCGATCAGCGGGCCGGTTCGGTCACCGCGGGCTGATCCGCCAGCGCCGCGACGACGTCGTTCGCCAGGGCGACGCTCGAGTTCCAGCTCGTCACGTCCGGGTAGACGTGGGCGGTGGTGGCCAGCAGGAGGCCGGTGCCGTCCACGGTCACCGGCGGCCGCGCGGCCCGGTACCCCAGCGGGTACACCGGTTCCACGAACGGCGCCTTGAACACCCGCACCTGCTCGATGTCGTCGGCACCGAGCTCCGGGTACAGGCCGCGCAGCTGCGCCGACCAGCGGGCCGCGATCGCGGTGTCGTCGTCGAGGTACAGCTGCGAGTCGCGGTCGGTGTAGTGCATCACGTACACGAGGTGGCGGCCGTCCCGGGAGCCGGCGAGCGCGGACATCGCGACGACCCCGTCGAACTCCGTGCCCGAGTGCAGCACCGGCGTCCAGTAGTGCTCGGTGACCGGCCGCCGGAGGAAGAACACGCCGGTGACCACGCCCTGGTAGGGCAGGTCGGTCGCCGGCAGCCGGGCGGCGAGCGCGTCGTCGGCGATGCGCCGCAGCAGGGGCAGCGGCACGGTCGAGATCACGTGGTCGGCGTCGAGGACCTCGCCGCCGGTCAGGGTGAGGACCGAGCGGCCGCCGGTGCTGTGCAGCCGCCGGACCGGGGCCGACGTCCGCACCACCCCGCCGGCCCCCTCGATCGACGCCCGCAGCGCGTCGATGATGGTCTTGTAGCCGCCGTCCGGGTAGCCGCGGGTGGCGACGTTGCGTTCGCGGCCGAGCCGCTGCCACAGGTACAGCGCGGGGACGTCCCCGAAGGACGGCCCGAACTTCGAGCCGAACATCGGCGCGAAGAGCCGCTCCCAGACGACGTCGCCGTAGAGCCCGCGCAGCCAGTCCTCGGTGCGGAGGTTGTCCAGGTCGCGGCCCCGGCCCAACCGGCGCAGCAGCAGCGAAACCACGCCGAAGCGCACGCGGTCGTGCAGGCGCAGCGGGGAGAAGCGCAGCAGGTCGAGCGGGGAGTTGAACGGGTGGCGGCGGCCGTCGACGACCATGCCCATCGTCGTTTCGCGCCACTGCACCGCGTCCCGCAGACCCAGCTCGCCGAGCAGCGCCAGCAGGCTGGCGTCCGACGGCATGATGCAGTGGTAGAAGCGCTCGGCCCACTGGTCGCCGTCGGCGAAGAAGGTGCCGAGGCCGCCGAGCTGGTCGCTGCCTTCCAGCAGGGTCACGCGGGTGCCGCGGCGGACGAGGCGGTGGGCGGCGGCGAGGCCGCAGATGCCGCCGCCGATCACGGCGACGTGCGCGGAGTCGGGAGGGGTCACCGGGTCACAGCTTCCGGTAGGGCGCCGGGCTCAGCCGGTCGCGCGCGAGCAGTTTCAGGTATTGGACGAGGGTCCGCCGCAGCTTCAGCTTGCTGGGTCCCTGCTTGCGGTCGTACCGCAGGGCCAGCGGGACCTCGGTGATCACCGGGCGGCAGTGGCGCAGCTTGAGCAGCAGCTCCACCATGCAGGCGAAGCCCTGCTCTTCGATGAGCCGTTCGCCCCAGTGCGCGGAGGCGCGGGCCAGCAGCGACGCCCGGTAGGCGCGGTAGCCGCTGGTGAAGTCCCGGACGCCGTCGACGTCGAGGGCGCGGTGGAACAGCTGCGCCGCGCCGCGGGAGAGCAGCCGCCGCCCGAACGGGGCGGTCCGGTCGTCGCCGCCCGGGACGAACCGGGAGCAGATGGCGACGTCCGCGCCGGCGGTGATCTCCGCCTGCAGCGCGCGGATCAGCGCCGGGTCGTGGGTGTCGTCGGCGTCCATCACGACGACGACGTCGTCGGGACCGGCTTCCTCCAGCGCCGCCCGCAGCCCCGACTGCACCGCGCGGCCGAGCCCGAGGTTCACCAGGTGCCGCACGACGCGGACGTCGAGCCCGCCGTAGCCCGACTCGGCCACGGCGACCGTGGCGTCGGCGGAACCGTCGTCGACGACCCAGACGGTGACCTGCTCGGTGCGGGCCACGTCGGCGAGCCGGCGCAGCAGCGGCGGCAGGGACGCTTCTTCGTTGAACGCGGGCAGCACGACGTGCGCCCGTCCGCCGGTCCGTCCCCCGGTGGGATCCGGACCGGTGCGGTCCGGTTCGGACAGTGTGGCCAGGGTGGTTTCTTCGAGCGCCACGGTTCCCCTCGTCTGGTTGTCCTCGTTTTGGCCCGTCACCCGTCCGGACTCGGGTTTGGTGCGGCCGTCCAGTCCTATTCGGCTATGTTGTGTGGTTTCTTTAGTGGCCCCGGAAGTCCCCCGGAAGGATGCGCGTCATCAGAACTACTTGCTGTTTCCTGAAATCACCGGATCGGGTTCGCTCGACGCCCCGATCGAGTGCATTTCTGGGCTTTCAAGGAAAAAATCACCCGATCGTGCCGGTGTTGCCTCGAATGGCTGAGTCGTGAAGAAAGCGAGAATGGAATCCTCATGTCAAGTAGAGGTCGAGACCGGTGACTGAACTCAGGGACACGGTCGTCACCGAAGCGGTGCCGGCCCAGCGGCGGGTCCGGCCGGGCGACCGGCCGCGCGACGCCGTCCGCGCCCGCCCGCTGCTCGCCAGGGTCAACGCCGTGGCCGTGCTGCTCGTCGCCGTCGACGGCGCCGCCTGGCTGGCCGCGGTGCTGCGGACCGGGCCCGTTCCGGCGTGCGCGGCGGTGACCGCCGCGGCCCTCGCGGGGGCCCGGGTGGCCGGCCGCGTCCACCGCCGCCGCCTCTGGCTCTCCTGGCTGCAGGACCTGCCGCGCTCGGTCACCGCCACCGCGCTGGCGTTCGCGCTCGTCACCGGCTTCGGGCTGGTGGCGGGGATGGACGGCGACGACACGGCGCGGATGCAGGAAGTGGTCCTCTGCTTCGCCGTGCTCAGCGAAGCGGCCCGGCCGGCGGTCTTCGCGTTCGGCCGCTGGGGCCGGCGGCGGCTGCGGCGCTGCGACCGGGCCGTCGTGGTGGGGTCCGGCCGGATCGGCGGCGAACTGGTCCGCACCATGCTGGAGCACCCCGAATTCGGGCTGCTGCCGGTCGGCGTCGCGGCGTCCGGCCCGGAGCCGGTGCCGCCCGGCCTGCCGGTCGAGCGGATCGACGGCGACCTCACCGGGGCCATCGCCCGGCTGCGCGCGGGCACGGTGATCCTCGCCCCCGCCGACGACTCGGGCGGCGCGATCGTCGACGCCGCCATCACCGCCCACCGCCTCGGGTGCGTCACCCTGGTGCTGCCGCACCTGTTCGAGCTCTGCCCGGACGGGCCGGGCGTCGACCGGCTCCGCAGCTACCCGCTGGTGTGGCTGGGCGGCGCGCCGACCCGGCGGCCGAGCTGGTGGGTCAAGCGAGCCGTCGAAACGACGCTGGCCGCGGCCGCGCTCGTCGTCCTCGCGCCGGTCATCGCGGTCTGCGCGCTCGCCGTCGCGGTGGAGAGCGGGTTCCCGGTCTTCTTCCGGCAGGTGCGCGTCGGGATGGACGGCGGCACGTTCGTGCTCTACAAGCTGCGCAGCGTGCGGCAGGCCGCCGTCGACGATTCGCAGACGCGCTGGTCGGTCGTCGGCGATCACCGGGTCGGCCCGGTCGGCCGCTTCCTGCGCCGGTCCTCTTTGGACGAACTGCCGCAGCTGTGGAACGTCGTGCGCGGGGACATGTCACTGGTCGGCCCGCGGCCGGAGCGGCCGGTGTTCGTGCACGAGTTCTCCGCCGTCCACGACCTGTACTGGGCCCGGCACCGGGTGCCGACCGGGCTGACCGGCCTGGCGCAGGTGCACGGCCTGCGCGGCGACACCTCGATCGCGGACCGGGCGCGCTACGACAACTACTACATCGCGAACTGGTCGTTGTGGCTCGACGTCAAGATCATCATCCTCACGGTGGGAGAACTGCTGTGCCGAAGGCAACGCTGATGCGCCACCACCCGGTGGCGTGCTGGACGGCCGCGTTCGTGCTGCTGGCCGGCTGCCTCGCCGGCTGCGTCGCCAGTTCGGCGCAGGAGATCGCGGTCCCGCCGCCGAAACCGCTCGCGCCCTGCGCGTGGTGGTACGGGATCGGTCAGCCGCCGACGGCGCAGGAGATCGAGCTGGCGGCCAAGCGCTACCAGGTCGTGGTGCTCAACGCCGACCAGGGCGCGGCCATGCGCCGCCTCCACCAGCTCAACTCGCGGGTGAAGGTGCTGGTGTACAAGGACCTCTCGAGCACGCGCAACTACCCGGGCGCGGTCGACGGCGGCCAGGACGCGGTCTTCCTGCCGAGCGGGATCGGCTACGTCGCCGCGCAGGAACACCACCCGGAGTGGTTCGCCCAGGACGTCAACGGGCGGCGGATCGAGTGGCAGGGCTACCCGCGGCACTGGCAGATGACGGTGTGGAACCCGGACTACCAGCAGGCCTGGACCGACGCCGTCGTGGCGGAGGTGACCCGCGAGGGCTGGGACGGCGTGCTCGCGGACAACGACTTCAACTCGCTGAGTCATTATTCGTCCGCGGTGCTCGCGGGCACGGCGAACGTCGCGGAGACCGACCGCAAGCTCCGCGACGGCCTGGACGCGTTCCTGTCCAAGGCAGGCGACGCCCTCACGAACGCGCAGAAGCTCATGGTGCCCAACGTGTCCGAGACGCACCTGGTGCCGGGCCGCTGGACCGCGCACTCCCGCTTCGGCGGCGCGATGGAGGAGAACTTCGGGTTCCGCGAGAACGGCGGCACCGGTGGCCTGCTGACCTTCCGCGGCAACGAGTTCCAGGAGCTGCGCGCGCAGGCCGCCCTCGGTGAGTCCCTGCTGCTGCTGGTCACGCGGACGCACAACGCGCGCGAGGAGCGTTCCGGCTACGCGAGCGCGGCCCTGCTCGCCGGCCCCCGCACGTGCTGGACCCGCGCGACCACCGACGACTACCGCGACCCGGAGTGGTCGGCGTTGCAGGATTCCGGGCTGGGTGAGGCGATCGACGCGGCGAGCCGGCTGCCCAACGGCGTCTGGACCCGCACGTTTTCCCACGGCTGGGTCGCGGTCAACACGACGGCGTCCACCCAGACGGTGGAGCCCCCGCCGGGCTTGGTCAAGCCCGGCGCCCCCGCACCGACCCCAACCCCCACCCCAACCCCCACGCGAACCTCCACCCCCACCTCAGCGCCGACCTCGACCCGCACCTCGGCACCCACCTCAACCCCGGCTCCGCCCTCGCTCACGTTGGAAGCCGCGGACGCGATCATCCTGGTCGATCCGCAGCAGCTCGTGAAACGCGGCACCTGGCGAATCACCCGCGACGAGTTCCGAATCGGCCGCCTCTGGGCCCGCTGACTCGTGTCGTCCCGCCAATCACGCGAGATGACCTCCCAATCACGCTAGATGCCTCCCCGATCACGCGAGTTCCCCTTGGGGTCACGCGGAGCCCGGTGATCAGAGGGACATCACCCGTGATCGGAGGGTCGTCACCCGTGATTGGCGGGTCGACACGACCTGGTCAGCTGGTCGTACAGGTCCAGGTGACGGCGGGCGCAGGCCTCCGGGCGGTAGCGGGCGTGGGCGCGTTCGGCGAGGAGCCGGCCCAGGCGGCCCGGGTCGGGCTCCGCGAACAGGGCCCGTAGGCGGTCGGCGAGGGCCGGGACGTCGCCCGGTGGGGCCAGGAACGCGGGGGTGCCCGGGACGTCGAGCATGGCGGGGACGCCGCCGGTGGCCGTGGCCAGGACCGGCTTGCCCGCGGCCATCGCTTCGGCCACCACCAGCGGCTGTTGCTCCATTGTGGACGGCAGGACCAGCGCGTCGGCCCCGGCGAGCAGGGCGGGGACGTCCGGCCGGAAGCCGAGGAACGTCACGCGTCCCGCCAGCGGCGGCTGCCGCGCGGCCCGTTCCGCCGCCGCGCGTTCCGGGCCGTCGCCGATCACCGTCAGCCGGGCGTCCGGTGGCAGCACGCCCGGCAGGGACAACGCGGCCAGCAGGTCGAGCGCCCCCTTGCGCTCCACCAGAAGCCCGGCGAAGACGAGGTGCCGCACCGGCCCCTGCGGTGGAGACGGCGAAGCAGCGGAGACGCAGTTGTCGACGTGCACCAGCCGCCCGGCGGGCACCCGCAGCCGACGGCGCAGGAACGCCCCCATCGCCTCGGCCGGCACGATCGTCCGGTCCAGGACGCGGGCGACGACGGCGTCCGCGGCCAGCACCGTCCGCGTGTACGCCGACGGCCCGGCCGCCCCGCGCGCGCCCCGGAACCACGGCTCCGCGACGTCGTCGGGCACGCCGTGGTAGGTCTGGACCAGAGCCGGCCGGGCACCGCGGGCGAACCGCAGCCCCGCGATCACCAGCCCCGCGCGCCGGTCCTGCGCGTGCACTACGTCGGGCCGCCACGCCCGCAGCGCCGCCCGTGCCCGGCCCGCCGCCGCGAGGTCTTCCTTGCCGGTCACCGCGAGCTCCTCGTGGTGACCGTCGAGCAGCGCGGCTCCCCGCGCCGGCACGGGACCGAAGACGCGGACGTCGTGGCCGTCGTCGGCCAGCGTCGCGGCCAGCCGGACGGTGACGTCCACCGGACCGCCGCGGTCCTGGGTGAGCAGATAGGCGATGCGGGTCACGAGAGGCGCTCCGACGGGGTGAGTTTGTCGACGAGGGCGGCGATCTGGTCGGTCATCCGCCCCCGGTCGAAGGACAGTTCGACGCGGCGGCGGCCGCGTTCGCCTTCGCGCCGGGCCAGTCCGGGGTCGGCGAGGCGCGCGGCGACGGCGTCGGCGAGCCGTCCGACGTCGCCGGGCGGCAGCACCGCGCCCGCGTCCGCGACGCTCTGGCGCATCCCGCCGACGTCGAACGCGACGACCGGCCGCGCGCACGCCATCGCTTCCAGCGGCACCAGCGCCATCCCCTCGGCGCGCGAGGGCAGGACGACGACGTCCGCGGCGGTGTACCAGGCCGCCGGCTCGTCGGTGTGCCCCGGCCAGCGCACCGACGCGTGCCCCGCCACCGGGTGCCGCGCGCGCCAGACCGGGCCCATCGGCCCGTCGCCGGCGAGAACGAGCTGCGCGTCCGGCAGCCGCCGCAGCACCGCGGGCCACGCCGACAGCAGCTGGTCCTGGCCCTTGAGCTCGGCGAGCCGGCCGAGGCAGACGGCGATCGGCGCGTGTTCGGGCAGCCCGAGCCGCCGTCGCGCCGCGAGCCGGTCGCCGGGGACGAACCGGGTGGTGTCGACGCCGTTGCAGACGACTTCCGCCTCGGCGGTCACCCCGGCGGCCCGGCCGGCGGCCAGTTCGTCGTCGCTCACGCAGACGACGAGGTCGGTCCACCGCGACGCGAGGCGTTCCCACGCGGCGGACGCGCGGCGCAGGGGACCACCGGCCGTCTCGAAGGACCACAGGTGCGGCTGGAACACCGTGGGGCGGCCGCCGCGCACGGCCAGCCGTCCGGCGAGGCCGGCCTTGGAGCTGTGGAGGTGGACGACGTCGGGGTCGAGGTCGTCCAGGAGCCGCCGCAGCCGCAGCGCCTCGGCGACCGAGCCGGGACCGGGTGCGCGGCGCGCGGCCCAGCCACGGACGTCGATGCCGAGTTCGCGGGCGCGTCCGGCGAGCCAGCCGGACGGCGGGCAGGCGATCGTGACGGACCAGCCGCGGTCCCGTTGCGCCACGGCGAGGTCCAGCACGACCACGGCGACACCCGCGGTCACCGGCTGGGAGACGTGGACGAGCTTCACCGCAGGCCTCCCCGGCGCAGTTCGGCGAGCGCACTCCGCTGCAGCACCAGCGTCGCCCCGGCGTACCCGGCGACGAGGACCGAGGCTTCGGCCACCGCGCCCGGCAGCGAGTCCCCGAACCACCGTCCCAGTACCACCGCCGGCCCCGCGCCCGCCACGCACGCGAGCGCGACGCGCGCGAACATCCCGCCCAGCTCCGCCACCGAAGGCGCCACACCGAGCCCCGCCAGCACCCGCCACGCCGCCGGCACCACCAGCCACGCCGCCCCGCACTGCACCAGCGCGACCGCCCCGATGCCGGCGCGGGTCAGCACCGTCAGCCCCACCGCGAGCAGCACCAGGTGCGTCGTTTCGAGCGCCAGATAACGCCGGACGTGCCCGGTCGCCTTCACCGCCTGGTACCAGATCTGCAGCAGGCAGATCCCCAGGCCGTAGCCGGACAGCAGCACCAGCGGGCCGGCCGCGCCCGCCCACCGCTCGCCCAGCAGCACGACGTGACCGGCGAGGACCGCGAGCGCCAGGTACAACCCGCCGGTCACCACGAGCACCGCGCGGGTGAACCGGGTGACCGCCCCGCCGAGCGGCGTCCCCTCGCGCCGCAGCCGCGTGAACACCGGGAAGGCGACCGCGCCGAGCACGACCGCCACCATGATGTACGGCACCCAGGCGAGCCGGTACGCCAGCGAGTAGACGCCGACCGCCTCCGGCCCGAGTCCGTGCCCGACCGCGAAGTAGTCGAGGTTGACCAGCAGCGCGCCGACGACCGCGGCCGGCCCCACCACGGCCACCCAGCCCAGCACTTCGCGCGCCGCCGCGGGGTCCCAGCACGGCCGGACCCCGCCGCGGGCCAGCGCGCCGAGCAGCGGCTGCGTCACCGCGGTGGCCAGCAGGCCGAGCACCAGTGCCGACGGCCCGGCACCGCACGCGGCGAGCACCACCGTCAGCACCGCGCCCAGCACCGCGCTCCCGCCGTCGGGCAGCAGCCGGCGCCGGAAGTCGAGTTCCCGGTGCATCAGGCCCATCTGCACCCCGCCCGCCGCCGAGAACGGCAGGCCGAGCGCGGCCAGCCGGACCAGCCCGGCGGCGTCCGGCGTGCCGAGCAGCGCCGTGAGCGGGCCGGCCGCGGCCACCAGCGCGCCGGCCAGGACGATCCCGGCGCCGACGCTCAGCGTCAGGACGGTGCCCGCCGTCCGGCGCGGATCGCGCTCGGTGCGCCCGATGACGTCGTAGACCCCGATCGACTGGACGACCTGGCCGAGGTTCACCAACGCCACCGCGAGCGCCACGGCGCCGAGCTGCCCCTCGGTGAGCAGGGCGGCCAGCACCAGGGTGACCAGCATCTGGCTGCTCTTGCTGACGAGGTTGACCACGCCCAGCCACAGCGAGCCGCGGACCGCGCGGGTCCCGAGCGCGGCCGTCACGTCGCCCGCACCCGCCTCGCGGCGACCACGGCGAGGCCCCACGCGACGACCACCGCGACCCCGTCCACGGTGACCGCGGCCCGCGACCCGAGCGCCGAGCCCACCAGACTGTCCACTGTGTACAAGTAGGCGAAGGGGACGGCGAGCGCGAGGACGGCCAGGCCGGCCGCACCCCAGCCCGGCCCGCCCCGGTGGCGCCACCACAGCGCGGCCACCGCGGCCATCGCGGGGACGGCGATCAGCACGTCACCGGGTTGGTGCACCACGCAGACCACCACGGCGAGCACGGTCAGCAGATCGGCGATGGGAGGCTTCGCGGCCTGGACGAGCAGCGCGCTCGTCACCAGCACGCCGGCCAGCACCACCAGCTCGACCCCGGAGGGCACCCAGCCGGTGACGCGGAACAGCACCGCGGCGACGTCGATGCGTTGCGCGGTAACGGAATCGACGGCGCCGTAGTCGGTACCGCGCGCGTGGGTGAGGTTCGCGACGACGACTTCGGCGAACGGCCCGATGCCGCCGCCCCGCACCACGAGGAGCACGACGACCGGCAGGCTGGCGGCCGCGGCGATCGCGGTGCCGAGCACGGCGACCCGCCGCGAGCCCCGGGCGAACAGCAGGACGGTCAGCGGGAAGCCGTACTGGGGCTTCAGCCAGGCGAGCGCGAGGGCGGCGGCCGCCCATCCGGGCCGGTCGCGCCGGGCGAGCACGGCACCGGCCGCGCCGAGGGCGATCAGCGGGTTGACCTGGCCGACGTAGAGCTGCGCCTTCCCGACCTGGCTGGTCACGAGCAGCGCGGCGACGACGGCGGTGGTGACGGCGAACGGCACCGGAACGTACCGCCGGACGGCGTGGGCGGCCACCGCGGCGAGCGCGACGAGCAGCAGCAGCGAGAAGAGGGTGAACGCGACGGCGCCGACCCGGTAGCCGGGCAGCGCGAACGGCGCGTGCAGGAGGAGGTGGTAGGGCTGGTAGAGGTTGAAGTCCTGGCGCACCGGCCAGTGCGCGAACATCGCGGCGGGGTCGTAGGGGTTGCCGCCGGCGAGGAATTCGCGGATGGGGTAGTAGAGGGCATCGCGGAAGTCCTGCAGCCGTTCTTCTCCGAGCACGGCGGGGGTGGGGAGCGGGACTTCCCACGCAGGGGAGATGGCGTGCCAGGCGCTCACTCCTCCGGCGAGGGTCGCGAGGAGGAGGACGAGACGCTGCTTCGGGGATATGCGGTCGCCGCGGGCGAGAACGGCAGGTCGCGGGTCGGCGTCTTGCTGCGAGACACCACCGCGACCGAGTCGCCGGTGGCGTCCGGTGGCGGCGGGGGCAGCGGCGGTGTCTTGCTGCGGGGTCATGCCTGCACCACCGCCACCAGCACCGCGTCCCCCGGCAGCACACTCACCGTCGCCGTCAGGTCCGCCTGGTTGCGCCCCGCCGCCGTCACGGCCACCACCGAGGCGCCCTCTCCGCGCTCCTCCGGCAACCCCGCCGCCAGCTTGGCCGCCGTCTCGGTCAGCTCCGGGGTCACCGGGAGCACCCGGACCGGCCGCCCGGCCGCGCGGCAGAGCCCCGCCAGCCGGTCCGCCGCCGAGGGGTCCTCCTCGCGCAGGACCGTCACCGGGCGGTGCACCCCCGCCGCCGCCAGCGCCCGGCGGACCGGGCCCGGGCCGGCGCCGAGCGGGGTCAGCCGGCGCAGGGCCGCCGTCGCCAGGCCGGCCGCGACCGCGCCGACCAGGGCCAGCCCGCCCACCAGCGGCACGTCCGGTGCCACCGTGAGCACCTCCGGCCGCGCGTCCAGTGTCCGCAGCTTCCCGGCCGGCGCGAGGAGGTCCGCGTCGATCATCGCCTTGGCCAGCGCCATCGCCGTCGCGCCCGCCTGCTCCGGCGAGGCCGCGCGCACCGACAGCCGCGCCAGGCCCGATGCCGGGACCAGCTCGACCGACACGTGCCCCGCGAGCTCGTCGGGGCCGTACCCGGACACCGGCGCCGCCGCCGAAAGCACCGACGGGCTGCGGGCCAGCTCGACCAGCGCCGGCAACGCCAGCGAGACGACCTCGCCGTACGGCGCACCGTCCGCCGCGGCCGGACCGGCGAGCAGGCTCACCCGGCCCTGGTACTCCGCGCCGCGCGTCAGGCCGACGATCAGCACGAGCGCCCCCACCAGCAGCGCCACGGCGACGCTCGAGACCACACTGCGGTACTTCATCGGGCACCTCGAAGCAGTTCGTCGTAGGACTTCATGAGCGTGTGCGGGTCGTAATCGCGTTCGACGGCCCGGATTCCTGCCCGAGCCGCGGTTTCCCGCGCCGCCGGGTCGAACAGCAGCGTGGTCAGCGCCGCGGCCGTCGCGGCCGGATCCGCCGGCGGCACGACGATCCCGCCGCCGCCGGCCAGCACCCCGGCGATCCCGCCGACGTCCGTCGCGACCACCGGCCGTCCGGCCGCCATCGACTCCAGCACCGCCAGCGGCAGGCCTTCCCAGTCGCTGGTCAGCACCGTGACGTCGGCCGCGGCGAGCAGGTCCGGCACGTCCGGGCGGGTGCCGAGGAACTCGACCCGGCGGCCCAGCTCCTGCGCGCGACGCTCCAGCTCCGGACGCAGGCTGCCGTCGCCGGCCAGCCACAGCACGGCGTCGCCGCCGACCGCGGCCCAGGCGTCCAGCAGCACGTCGTGGCGTTTCTGCGGTTCCAGCCGGGCCAGGCAGAGCGCGACCGGCGTGCGTTCCGGGACGCCGAGGGACGCGCGGATCTCCGCGCGGCCGAACACCGGCGGCCGGGGGAACACCGCGTTCCGGATCACCGCCGGACGCTCCAGCCCCGACGCCGCCAGCCGGTCCGCGGTCGCGGCGGAGACCGCGACGACCCGGCCGGACGTGCGGCGCAGGATCCGCGCCGCCGCGGCGTAATCGGCCTCGGCGACGCCGTGGAAGACGGTGACCGGCCGCCGCCCGGGGGCGAGCGCGAGGCGGGCCACCAGGCTCGCGCCGACGTTGTGGGCCAGCACGACGTCGGGCCGGAACCGCGCGATCGCGCGCCGGGTGGCCCAGGCCGCCTTCAGCACGCCCGCCTTGCTGCGGCGGGCGAGCGGCACGGGGAACGTCGGCGTGCCGGCCGCGGCCAGCGCGTCGGCGCGGAAGCCCCCGCTGCCGGCGACGGCGGACACCCAGCCGTACTCCTCGCCGCGGGCCACCATGCCGGCCACGAGCGTCTCCGCCCCGCCCGCCCCCATCTCACTGATCACGTGCAGCACCCGCATCGGCGCTTCCCTCTCCTTCTCGAACCCGGGCTTCGGTCGCGACGGCGAGCGCGGCCAGCGACCAGAACGGCAGGTAGTACTGCTCGGACAGGAACGTCGAAGTCACCAGAACGGCCAGCAGCGCCGCCTGGATCGCGACCGCCTCCGTCCGCCGCGCGCCGGGGCCGGCCCGCCGGACCGTCCGCTCGCTCGCCACCGCGGCGGTGCCGACCACCCCGGCGAACAGCGCGAACCCGGGCAGGCCGAGTTCCGCGGCGACCTCGAGGTACATGTCGTGCGCCACCGGGGTCTGCTCGTCGACCTCGGCGTTGTGCGACTCGGCGGCGTAGTGCTCGCGGAACCCGCCGGGGCCGACGCCGAGCACCGGCTGGGCGGTCAGCATCCGGGCCGCCGCCTGCCAGCGCAGTTCCCGAGTGTCCACATTGGACGCCGCGATGAAGCTCTTCTCCTGCAGGGCCCGGTCCAGCTGCGGCCCGGCGAACAGCAGCGCGCCCAGTCCCAGCCCGGCGATCGCGACGGCCGCGGCGGCGAGCACCCGCCACGGCAGCACCCGGCGCAGCAGCAGCCAGCCGACCGCGGCGGTCAGGCCGAGCGCGCCGCCGCGGGAGAACGTCGCCGTCGCGCCGGCCACCAGGACGATGCCCGCGGCCGTCAGGACGGCGCCCCGGCCCCGGCGGTGCAGCGCCGCGAGCAGGGGCACCGCCGCGACGAGGAAGTAGGCCAGGTCGTTCGGATCCGGCTGCGGCCCGCTCGCGCGCGCTTCGCCCTGGGCGACCAGGCTGAAGAGGGCACCCGCCCCGGCGGCCGTCGCGCCCGCGGCCGCCGCGAGCAGCAGCCACCGGATCGGCACCTCCCGGCTCGCGACGTCCGCGAGCACCGCGGTGACCACCAGGAACGGCAGCCAGCGCACGGTGTACTCCGCGGTGAACGGGCCCGCCGCGTGCCGGGACGCGGTCGCCACCAGCACGACGGCGAGCAGCGCGAGAACGGCGTGCAGCGGGGTCGGCCGGGGCAGCTGCCGGTGCCGGATCCGCACGGCGAGCCAAACCGCGGTCAGCAGGGCGGGCGCGACCTTGCCGAGCTGGCTCTGCACGGCCGTCAGATAGCCCTCGACCGGCGCCAGGCCGACGGTCGCGCACGCGAGGACCCGCAGCAGCGCCACTTCCCGGGTTTCGCGAGCCGAGGGCCGGACGACCGTGACCAGGCTCATCTTCCGGCGTCCAATCCGGTCACCGGCCGGGTGCGCCGCAGAGGCGTCCGGCTGACGTACTCGCCGGTGCCGACGACGTCGAAGTGCTCCCGCAGCGCGGAAAGCACCCAGCCGAGCCAGGTCACCTTCCGCGCACCCGGTGCCGCCATCCCGGGGAAGAACTCCATCCCGGGAGCCTCGGCGGCGCCCAGGACGTCGGTGGGGTGCAGCAGCAGCGAAGGCGACACCCCGCGCACGAGGCAGAGCCGCAACGCCGTCCGGAAGTACGCCTTGGCCAGCCGCGGCGAGAGCGCGTGCAGCTGCAGGAGGTACGAACCGTGGATCGGCGTGCGCAGCAGCGGCATCGTCGTCACCGGGAGCTCCACCAGCGCGCTGCCCGCGCCGGTCTGCCAGCGGTAGGCGTGCACCGGCGCCAGCACCCGGGAAACCCCGCCGAACAGCTCGCCGAGTCCTTCGTCCGAGGTCTTCGCCGTGCGATTGTGGTACGCGCGGGCCAGCGGGCCGATCCACGTCGGCAGCGTGCTGGCGTCGTAGGCGTAGCCGCGTTCGGCGAGCAGCTCGACCAGGTCGCGCGTGACGCTGTAGCCGGGGCCGCGGAACCCGCGCGGCCGGGGCGCGCCCGCGGCGGTGATCGCGGCTTCGGTCCGGCTCAGCTCGTCCTCGAGCCGCTCGCGGGAGTAGCGGTGCAGCCAGGGTTCGTGACCGAAGGAGTGGTTGGCCACCTCGTGCCCGGCGGCGGCGATCTCGGCGACCGCCTTCGCGCCGTCTTCGCGGACGACGTCGGCGCCGACGACGAACACCGTCGTCGTCAGGCCCTGTTCGCCGAGGATCTCCAGCAGCCGCGGGACCGCGGATGGCAGGAAACTGGGCCGGTCGCGCCAGCCGGGATCACCGTGGGTCTTGAGGTAGGCCCACAGGTTGTCGAGGTCGACCGAGACGCTCGCGAGCGGCCGCGGGGTCACGCCGCTTCCCCCGCGAGGGCGGGCGCGCCGGCGCGGGACTGCACGCCGAGCAGCAGGACACCGCACACGACCACGGCGAGGCCGGTGGCGACCCACGCCCCCTGCCCGGCGACGACGTGGTCGCCGAGGACGGCGATGCCGGTGACCGACGCCAGCACGATCGTCGTCGCGTCGGCGGTGGCCACGACCGCCGCCGCCGCGCCGCGCTGCAGGGCGGCCGCCATCGAAGCCTGGCCGAGCACCGCGGCCGCCAGCATCAGCCAGGTCAGCGGATTTCCCGGCAGGGCAAGCAGATCGAGGTGCGCGAGGGTCCGGCTGGCGACCGCCACGACGGCGAACGCGACCCCGGACAGGACCGCGGCCGGCAGGAACGTCCCCGCCCGGCCCGCGGGGACCATCGCCAGCCCGATCCCGAGCACCACGACCGCCAAGGCGGCGACCCCGGCGGGCGGAAGATCGGTGGCGACCGAAGCCGACGAGGACCCGGCCAGCACGACCAGCCCGGCCGCCAGCAGCACCAGTGTCAGCGCTTCCCCGGTGCGGATCCGCCACCCGAGGACGAGGACCCCGAACGCGGTCGCCAGCCCGATGGCCGACGACGACGCGGCCTGGACCAGGTACAGCGGCAGGGACGCCCGCGCGAAGAACGCGAGCGCGAAACCGCCCACCTGACCGGCGAACCCCAGCAGGTACAGGCGATCGGCGGCGAGCCGGGCCAGCAGGCCCAGTCCCGTGCCCGGCCGGCTCCCGGCTCGCCGCGCGGCGACGCTCTGCGCGACGATCCCCACCGCGTAGAGCACCGCGGACGCCACGAGCACCGCGTAATCCACCACGAACCACTCCTCACGTCTCGCCCGCGTACCGGGTGACCCGGTAAAGCGTAGGAACGCGGAAGTGGCTTCACTTTCGAAGGATGGGGTTCGGGAATTCGTCACGCTCCGACGTCGATCTGCGCGCGTCGAGCAACTCCAAAGCGTGATGCATCGCAGTGTCTCGATCGACGGAACACGTTGCGTAGCAACGGTTCGTTGATCACCCGGATCGGCTGCCCGCCGACATCGTGGTCACCTCCGGCCGGCCACCCGTTCGGACTACACGAACCCCGGTCAGGGGTTCGCGCACCCCACACGATCGGTGAACCGGCTGGAACGCCCGGCGGGCCGTCAGTACGTTTTTCCCACCGAGGCGGAACAATGCGTTGAATACCACCTTGGCAACTGTCTTATCGATGGCAATTGTCTTATCGAGGAGAATCCATGCTGAAGAAAATCGGCTTCGTCGCCGCCGCCATGGCCGCCGGGGCTGTCGTCACCGGCGGGATCGCGTCCGCCGGGACGCCGGACGAAGAGCACGGCCACCACCACGGCACCTACGGCTACGACCACACCGGTCAGGTCGGCCTGGTGAACCTGAACAACACCGACGCGCTGCACAACGTCAACGGCACGCTCGGCCTCTGCGGCAACGACATCAACGTGCTCGGCGTCCAGGTGCCGATCCACGACTCGCTCAACGGCATCGGCGTGCCGATCCTGTCGCCGGGCGCCAGCGAGGCGAGCGGCGAGGCGCCGTACAACTGCGCCTCCAGCGGGCTCGCCGACGGCGGCACCAGCCAGGGCGAGTGACTTTCCGCTCCGGCGGAACGAATGGTTTTCCGAAAATGGCGCAGCCTCGGTTTGCGCCGCGAAGTACCGCCCCGAACCGGGGTGGGCAGTTGAGGAGTTCTTTCTCGTGATCAAGCAGCTCGGATTCGTCGCGACCGCACTGGCCGCCGGGTTGGCCGCCTTCGGCGGCTCGGCCTCCGCGACCACCGTCACCGTCTCGGGCCACCCGGTCGACCAGAGCGAACAGTTCGGCCTGGCCAACCTGCAGAGCCTCGACGCGCTGCACAACGTGAACGTGGTCGGCGGCGTCTGCGACGACGACGTCAACGTGCTCGGCGTGCAGGTCCCGCTGCACGAGGTCGCCAACGGCATCGACGTCCCGATCCTGTCGCCGGGGGCGCACGAAGCCGAAGGCTCGACGCCGTCGAACTGCGCCAGCGGCAGCGTCGCGGACGGCGGGACGGCCCAGGGCCACTGACCGACTCGGTGGGAAGAAGCCGTCGCACGGAGGCAGTTTTCCGTGCGACGGCTTTTCGCTGCGCAAGGGGGAGCACGACCGTGGCCGGTGAGGTCGACCCGGCGGAGGAGAACAGCGGCTTTTCGGGGGGTCCGGGTGGCGAAGCCCCCGGCTCGGGGCGAAGCCCCGATTGTCACGCGCAGCTGCGCGAGGCGCTGGCGTCCCGGCCGGTGATCGAACAGGCCAAGGGCATGGTGATGCTGCTGCGCGGCTGCCCCGCCGACGAGGCGTTCGGCGTGCTGGTCACCGTGTCGCAGCTGACCAACGTCAAGCTCCGGGACGTGGCCGCGGTCGTCGTGGCCGCCGGGAGCGACGCCGGCCCGGGACTGTCCGATGAGGACGCCGAGCGCGCCGTCCGCGCGGAGCTGTGCCGGCACGTGCTGGGCGGACCGGACTGACGGAGGGCTGGGAACCGGCGAAGTTGTGCGTCGCCCGGCTGCGGGCTCGGCTGAGGGGTTCACACCTCGCCGGTTCCCAGCCGGAAACCCGTTCCCGGGGTCGAGGGGAACGCGTTTCCGTGTGTCCGAGCCTACGGCTTCCGCCGCGTTTCCGTGGTGTTTCTTGGAGTGACGGTGTCATGAACGAGTGTGCGAATGCGGCTCGTTTTCACGGAAAGCGTTCTTCCGCGATAAACCTCGCTGACCCGATCGGGCCAATCATCGCCCGGTCAGCGGCTTGTGGTGCGCACCCGATGGTGGCGCGAAGTGGATTCGCTCCCATTCTCTCAGTACATTTCCCTCACGCGGGACGGAGCACACACACCTCGCCGCCGTCCTGTCCGATGCACCGAACTGATCGAGGAGAACAAATGCTGAAGAAGGTTGGTTTCGTCACGGCTGCCATGGCGGCCGGCGCTTTCCTGGCCGGTGGCGTCGCGGCCGCCGGTACGCCGGACGGCCACGACCACCACCACGGCGGGCACACCGGCCAGCTCGGCCTGCTCAACCTGAACAACACCGACGTGCTGCACAACGTCAACGCCGCGCTCGGCGTGTGCGACAACGAAATCAACGTGCTCGGCGTCCAGGTGCCGATCCAGAACTCGCTCAACGGCATCGGCGTGCCGATCCTGTCGCCGGGCGAGCACGAGGCCAGTGGCAAGAACCCGGAGAACTGCGCCTCCAGCGGCCTCGCCGACGGTGGCACCAGCCAGGGTCACTGAGTCCCCGCGCCACGGCCGCCCGTTGTGTGTGCGGATGCCGGCCGAGGCGCGGAATCCGGCGCCGCGCCCGAGGTGGTGCGGCGTGCCCGGAACAGGGAGCGAGCTGCACACTCCGGTTCCCCGTCCCGGGCACGCAGCGACCCCGGCGCCGACGCCGGCACGGGTGGGACCGGCCACCGGACACAGCCGGTGCGCCGGCCCCACCCGGCGCAGGCAAAAGCCGCGACCGACTCGTCGGTCGCGGCTTTTTCCGTGCGCGCGGTCACCGGCGGCCGAGCAGCCTCCCGACGACGCCGCGACGGCGTCCCGGCTCCGGGGCGGGCGTGGTGCCCACCCGCAGCACGATGTCCAGCACCGCCGCCTGCTGCTCGGTGGCGGCGCGGGTGTAGCCGGGTGACGCCGCAACGGCGCGGCGCAGGTCGTCGGGGTCGGCGGTGCCGCTGTCGAACCCGGTGATCCGGGTGACGTCGATGGGGCCTCGGCACGGTGTTTCCACGGGAAGGTTCTCCAGCTGTCGGACGGTCCTTATCCCGTTATCGCTCCGTTACCGCCCGCGCGTTACCGTCCCGGCGTCCCTCGGTCAGGTGAGAAGGGGAAGCCCGATCGGCCACCGGGCGACGAGACGGCACCGCGATTTCTCGCCGCGCTGCAGCAGGCGAGCGCGCAGTGGGACTTCGAACACGCCTCGAGCTGGGCGGCTCGGGACGAGCGCCCCGTAGGCAGCGCGCGAACGCCGCGTGCGCCGACTGCGGCACCGCCGCCGCACGCGGCGCCACTGGGTCAGACGCGGCTCCACCGCTGGTTCGCCTGGCCGTTGCAGGTCCACAGGATCGCGTGGGTCCCGTTGGCCGTCGCGGCGCCTTCGACGTCGAGGCACAGTCCTGATTGGACGTTGCGGATCGTGCCGTCCGAGCCGAGCGTCCACTGCTGGTTGCTCTGCCCGGTGCACGTCCGGCTGAAGACGCGGGCTCCGCTGGTCGTGGCGTCGAGGCACTTGTCGCCGAAGACGCGGATCTCGCCGTTCGCCCAGGTGGTCCACAGCTGGTTGGCGGCGGTCTGGCAGTCCCAGATCAGCGTGCCCGCGCCGGACGCGGTGGAGGCGTTGTCGACGTCGAGGCAGCGGTTGGCGCCGGCGCCGCGCAGCCGCGACGTCGTGGCGGCGAGCGGGGTGCCGCCGGAGACGCGGTAGGCGGCGGCGCCGTGGGCCGGCACGCTCGCGCTGATCGCTCCGCTGCTCGCCGACGTGCCGCCGGTCCACAGGTCGGTCAGGGTGAACGAAGTGCCGGAGAGCCCGATCTGCGCCGCGGTGGTGCTGATCGCGGTGGTGGTGCCGCCGCGGTTGAGCAGGCCGACGGCGACGGACCCGTCGGCCAGCGGCTTGGCGAAGACCTCGACGTCGCCGTCGTCGCGGACCCGGCGGCCGCCGGCGCCGAGGCGGTCCTGGTCGACCGCCAGCAGGCGGGGGTTGCGCAGGACGGCGCTGATGTCCGCGGACATGGTGCGGATGTCGTTGCCCGCCATGAGCGGCGCCGCCATCAGGGCCCAGAGGGTGAAGTGCGCGCGGGATTCGGTCAGCGACAGGCCGGGGCGGCCGACGACGAGCATGTCGGGGTCGTTCCAGTGCCCGGGACCGGCCTGGGCGGCCAGCGGGGCGGTGACGTCGAGGACGTTGCCGACGCCCATCGGGTAGCTGTTGGTGTTCCCGTTCTGCCAGATGTCGAGCAGGTCTTCGGTGGTGCGCCACAGGTCGGCGACCTGGCCCCAGTCGTACTTGTCGCCGGTGATGGCGTGGTAGCTGTTGGGGTTGATGCTGTACACGATGGGCCGGCCGGTGCCGCGCAGGGCGTCGCGCATCAGGCCGAAGCGGCTGACCTGTTCGTCGCGGGTGCCGGCGGGGGAGCACCAGTCGTACTTGAGGTAGTCGACGCCCCAGGAAGCGAACGTGCGGGCGTCCTGGGTTTCGTGGCCCTGGCTGCCGGTGGAGCCGGGGTAGGCGCCGCCGCGCTGGGCGCACGTGCGGTCGGTGGGGACCTGGTAGATGCCGAACTTCAGGCCGCGGGCGTGGATGTAGTCGCCGAGGGCCTTCATGCCGCCGGGGAACTTCGAGGCGTTGCCGCGCAGGTTGCCCTGGGCGTCGCGCTGCGGGTCGAACCAGCAGTCGTCGACGACGACGTACTGGTAGCCGGCGTCACGCATGCCCGAGGAGACCATCGCGTCGGCAGCCTGGTGGATGGTGGACTCGCTGACGTTGCAGCCGAAGCTGTTCCAGCTGTTCCAGCCCAGTGGCGGGGTCACCGCCGGGCTCCCGGGCGCGGCGACGGCGGCCGGCGGAACCGCTGCGGACAACGCCACCGCGGCGGCCGCCGCGGTGAACAGGTGCAGGACCCGTGAACGGGTTCGAGCGGGCATCGTCGCCCCTTTCCGACGGGCGGACCGAAGTTAGCGTTAACACTTCCGGTCGCGCGCTGGCTCGTGAAAATTTCCGAAAGTTTCGGCCTGGCCGGCCCTGATGGCTCAGGTATGTATAGAGGAAGCCCGGTGCCGCGTCCACCTCCCTTCCGCGGATTGCCAAAGGCGCTTGCGCATGATTACAGTCCCCTCTCTGGGAGCGCTCCCAAATACGCCTGGCTCACCGACGAGGAGATGGCGAATGCGGGCAAGGAAATTCCGGGCTGGTCTGGTGTTACTGGCGGTGACGGCGCTCGGGTTGACCGCGGGCTCCGTGCCCGCGTCCGCCGCGACGTACGAGCGGCTGCTCAACGGCACCTTCGCCGGCGGCACCCTCGACCCCTGGTGGGCCGGGTCCGGGACCACCGGACGCGTCACCGGCGGGGAGTTCTGCACCGACGTCACCGGCGGCACGGCCAACGGCTACGACGCGCTGGCCGGCCAGAACGGCGTCCCCTTCGAGACGGGCCAGCAGTACACGCTGACCTTCGACGCGCACGCGACGACCGCCCAGCAGATCTCCGCCGTCGCGGGCGAGGCCGTCTCGCCCTACCGGCAGATCTCCCGCACCGACCTGACGGTCATGCCCGCCACCCAGCACTTCACCGTCACCTTCACGTCCACATTGGACTTCCCCAACGCGGGCAACGGGCAGCTGGCCTTCTGGTTCGGCGGCCAGGCCGCGAACAACACCGTCTGCCTGGACAACATCTCGCTGATCGGCGGCGTCATCCCGCCCGGCGGCCTGCCGCCGACGAGCGGCATCCGGGTGAACCAGGAAAGCTACGTGCCCGGCCTGCCCAAGCACGCCACCGTGATCAGCAGCTCGGCGACGCCGCTGACGTGGACGTTGCGCAACTCCGCGGGCACCGCGGTGACCACCGGCCAGACCCGGCCCCGCGGCGCGGACGCCGCCTCCGGCGAGAGCGTCCACGACATCGACTTCTCCGCCTACGACACGGCGGGCACCGGGTACACCCTCGCCGTCGGCTCCGAGACGAGCTTCCCGTTCGACATCTCCGCGGACGGGCTGAAGAAGCTCCGCTACGACTCGCTGGCGTTCTTCTACCACCAGCGCAGCGGCATCGCGATCGACGCCCGGTACGTCGGGGCCACCTACGCGCGCCCGGCGGGGCATGTCAACGTCGCGCCGAACCAGGGTGACAACAACGTCCCCTGCCGAGCGGACCTGAACTGCGGCTACACCCTCGACGTGCGCGGCGGCTGGTACGACGCGGGCGACCAGGGCAAGTACGTCGTCAACGGCGGCATCGCGACCTGGGAGCTGCTCGACGAGTACGAGCGCGCCCTGAAGCTGGGCGACGCGAGCGCGCTCGGCGACGGGAAGCTGGCCATCCCCGAACAGGGCAACGGCGTCCCGGACATCCTCGACGAAGCCCGCTGGGAAGTCGACTTCCTGCTCTCCATGCAGGTGCCCGACGGCAAGCCGAACGCGGGCATGGTGCACCACAAGATCCACGACGCGGCGTGGACCGCCCTGCCCACCCGGCCCGACCAGGACAGCCAGCCGCGCCGGCTCTCCCCGCCGAGCACGGCGGCCACGCTGAACATGGCCGCGGTCGCGGCGCAGGCGTCCCGGCTGTGGCGGACGATCGACCCGGCGTATTCGGCCAAGCTGCTCGCCGCGGCCGAGAAGGCGTACGCCGCGGCGAAGGCCAACCCGAACGTGCTCGCCGACCCGAACGACGGCACCGGGGGCGGGACCTACAGCGACAACACCGTGACCGACGAGTTCTACTGGGCGGCCGCGGAGCTCTTCGCGACGACCGGCAAGAGCGGGTACCGCACCGACGTCACCGGCTCTTCGCTCTACCGCGGCGTCAGCTTCAACACCCACGGCTTCGACTGGGGCTCGACGGGGGCGCTCGGCGACATCACCCTGGCCCTGGTGCCCACCGACCTGCCCGCGGCCGACGTCGCGGCGATCAAGTCGGCGATCACCACGACCGCCGACAGCCACCTCGCGCAGATGGCGGGCATGGGCTACCCGGCGCCGTACCGCACGGCCGACGGCACGTACGAGTGGGGATCCAACGGCCTGGTGGCCAACAACGGCGTCGTGCTCGCCCTGGCCTACGACTTCACCAAACAGGACAAGTACCGCGATGGCGCGTTCGAGGCCATGGACTACCTGCTGGGCCGCAACCCCGCGAACTACTCCTACGTCTCCGGCCACGGCGACCAGGCCGTGCAGAACGTGCACCACCGGTTCTGGGCGCACGAGCTGGACCCGTCGCTGCCGTCCGCCCCGCCCGGGGCGCTCTCCGGCGGGCCCAACAGCGGCCTGCAGGACCCGACCGCGGCCCGGCTGCTCACCGGCTGCGCGCCCCAGCGCTGCTACGTCGACGACATCCAGGCGTATTCGGTGAACGAGGTCGCGATCAACTGGAACTCGGCGCTGGCCTGGCTGGCGAACTGGACGGCGGAGAAGTCACCGTCCGCGGTGGACACGACCGCCCCGGCCGCGGCGGGCAAGCCCGTCGTCTCGGCGGTGTCCGCCACCGGCGCGACGGTGACCTGGACGGCGTCCTCGGACGCCGAGAGCGGGATCAAGAGCTACGACGTCGTCAGCGTGACCGGCTCGGCCCGCAAGGTCCTGGCCACCGTCACCGGAACCACCGCGACCCTGACCGGGCTGTCGCCGTCGACGGCCTACACCCTGGTCGTGGTGGCCCGCAACGGCGCCGGTCTCACCGGGCCGGACTCGGCGGCCACGCAGTTCACGACGCTGCCGGACGCTTCGGGCGGCGGCTGCGCGGTGACCTACTCGGCCACCTCCTGGACCGGTGGCTTCACCGCCTACCTCACGCTGACCAACACCGGGACGACGGCGTGGCCGACGTGGGCGCTGAAGTTCGCCTTCCCGGGTACCCAGAAGGTGACCCAGGGCTGGTCGGCGACGTGGGCGCAGTCCGGTGCGGGCGTCACCGCCACGGCCCT
Source organism: Amycolatopsis mediterranei (assembly GCF_026017845.1). Classification (NCBI taxonomy): domain Bacteria; kingdom Bacillati; phylum Actinomycetota; class Actinomycetes; order Pseudonocardiales; family Pseudonocardiaceae; genus Amycolatopsis; species Amycolatopsis mediterranei. Next base: position 8,500,951 of record NZ_CP100416.1, on the reverse strand, counting down.
GCCCTGGAACGCTTCGGTGGCACCGGGCAAGTCGGTCTCGATCGGCTTCAACGGCAGCTTCACGGGCAGTACCAACCCGCCACCGACGGCCTTCGCGGTGAACGGGAAGACCTGCGGCTGACGGTCTCGCCGGTCGCTCGATCGGCGAACCGGCGAAGAGTCCGCTAGCGTCACCCCTGCGGGCAGGTGCGCCTCCTCCCCCCTCGGCGCGCCTGCCCGCACTCATGCCCTCTTGTCCCGGACCGCTCCGGCGCTCACCATGAGAAGCCCGGGGCGGAAGGAGAGCGCCGTGGACGAGCCGGCGATCGTCGTGGCGGACCTGCGCGTCCGCCGCGGCGGCGAAGAGGTGCTGCGCGACAGCCCGGTCACCGTGCGACGCGGGACGGTGACCGGGCTGCTGGGGCCGAACGGCTGCGGCAAGAGCACGCTGATGCGCTCGATCGTCGGCGTCCAGCTCGTCGCGTCCGGGCAGGTGGCGGTGCTCGGCAGGCCCGCGGGGCACCCCGAGCTGCGCCGCCGGATCGGCTACGCGACCCAGGAACCGGCGATCTACGCGGACCTGACGGTGACCGAGGCCCTGCGCTACTTCGCCGCGGTGCTCGGCGCGCCGGCGTCCGATGTGGACCGGGTGATCACCCGGACGGGGCTCACCACCTCGGCCCGCGTGCTGGTCGGCCGCCTCTCCGGCGGCCAGCGCGGCCGGGCCAACCTGGCCGTGGCGCTGCTGGGCACCCCCGAGCTGCTGGTGCTGGACGAGCCGACGGTCGGCTCCGACCCCGAGCTGCGCGACGAGCTCTGGAAGCTGTTCCACGACCTGGCGGCCACCGGCGTCACGCTGCTGATCTCCAGCCACGTCATGGACGAAGCCGCCCGCTGCGACGACCTCCTGCTGCTGCACCGCGGCAAGCTCCTCGCCCGCGGCACGCCCGAGGCGCTGCGGACGCGGACCGGCGCGCCCGATCTCGAGCAGGCGTTCCTGCGCCTGATCAAGGGCCGTGCGGAGGCGGCGCGGTGAACGCGCTGGCCACCACCCGGCGGATCCTCACCCAGCTGCGCCACGACCCGCGCACGGTCGTGCTGCTCGTAGCGGTGCCGAGCGTGCTGATGATCCTGCTGCGGTACGTGCTCGACTCGGAGCAGCGGTTCAGCGCGGTCGCGCCGGCGTTGCTCGGGATCTTCCCGTTCACGATCATGTTCCTGCTGACCTCGGTGACGACGTTGCGCGAGCGCACGACCGGCACGTTGACGCGGCTGATGACCATGCCGATCGGCAAGCTCGACCTGCTCCTCGGCTACGCGCTGGCGTTCGGCCTGCTCGCCACCCTGCAGGTGGTCGTGGCCGCCGGCATCTCCCTGACCTGGCTCGGGCTGGCCATCGCGGGCTCGGTCTGGGTCCTGCTGCTCATCGTGGTGCTGGACGCGCTCCTCGGCACCGCGCTCGGCCTGTTCGTCAGCGCGTTCGCCCGCACCGAGTTCCAGGCGATCCAGTTCCTGCCGGTGTTCGTGCTGCCGCAGTTCCTGCTGTGCGGCCTGTTCGTCCCGCGCGGGGACATGGGCTGGGTGCTGAGCGCGGTGTCGGACGTCCTGCCGCTGTCCTACGCCGTGGACGCGCTCACCCAGGTGACCCGCTCGGCCGAGGTGGACGGCACCCTGGTCCGCGACATCGGCATCATCGCCGGCTGCGCGGTCCTCGCCCTGCTGCTCGGTGCGGCGACCCTGCGCCGCCGCACCCCTTGAGACCGCAGGTGCCGAGGATCATCGGCCGGCGAGGCCGCCCATGATGGCGTCGATGATGCCCTGGTGGGTCACCGCGTAGGACCTCCGGTCGAACAGGCCGAAGCCGTATTGGCCGTTGTTGCCGTTGTCCCAGTAGGCGGTGGCGGCGCCGTACTTCTTGGACGTCGCCACGATGGCGCGCGCGAAGTCGGCGCGGTAGCGGTTGTTGGCCGAATCGAACGAGGACTTGTCGATGGCTCCGTATTCGCCGACGACGACCGGATAGCCCTTCGCGACGAATGCGTCGTGCACCAGTTTCAGCTGGGCGTCGAGGTAGTCTTCCTGCCCCCAGGTCGACTTCTTCGCCGGATTGGCCGCGCCCCGGCCCCATTGCGTGATGGTGCCGTTTTCTTCGCCGGCGAAGTCCCACGGGCTGTAGTAGTGCACGGAAATCATGATCCGTTTTTCGGCGGCGGGAACCGACGAGGAGCGGAACTGGTCGGTGGGCAGCGTGAATCCGTAGTTCCCGGTGGTGTAGTCGATATTGGTGTTCCAGCCGGCGATGAGCAGCCACCGCGAACTGTTGTTCCCGCCGGTCTTGCGGACGGTGTCGACGAAGATCTGGTTGTAGGCGTTGATGTTCGAGTAGCACGGCTGTGTCGGGTTGCCGTACTGGCCGTCGAACTCCTCGTTCATCGACTCCAGGACCAAGTGCTGGTCGTAGCCGGTGAACCGGGCGGCGACCTGCTGCCAAACCTTCTGGTACTTGGCCTTGATGGTGGCCTGGTTGCCGGAGTCGCAGATCAGCCAGGAGCCGTTGACGGTCTTGTAGCCGTCGCCGTGCATGTTGATCAGCACGTACAGGCCGCGCTGGTAGGCGTAGTCGGCGACCTGCTGGATCCGGTTCAGCCAGGCCGCGTTGATCTGGTAGTTCGGGCCGGCGCCGATGTAGCCGAGGTAGGAGACGGGAATCCGGACGGTCTTGAACCCGGCGGCCTTGACCTTGTCGATGAGCGCCGGGGTGACGGCCGGCAGCCCCCAGGCCGTTTCACTGGGCACGCCGTTGCTGTTGGCCTCCAGCTGATTCCCCAGATTCCACCCGGCGCCCATGTCGGCGACGATCTGCGAAGCATTCAGCGAAGTGGTGGCGGTGGCCGGAGCGAGCCCGGACACGCTCGCGGTGACGGCCAGTGCGGCGGCGAGGAAGACGGACCGGAGCTTCATTGCTCTCGAAGTCATGACGGAAACCTCTCGTGCCCGATTGGTGGACATATTCCAACATGATCGGTACCCGTCGTCAATCCTCCCGACGATGCGGATCATTTACGCGGAAAGATCGGCGATCGAAGAAATCGAATAATCGAAAGAATCGACGTTTCTTCGCCGGTGGCGGGCGGGAATCCGGCTCGGTCGGCGGCCTCCTGGCGGCAGCGCTTAAGGTGGAGAGTGTCCGGTGCCGGATCAAGCAGAGGAGTGCGCATGCAAGGAGTGGATCCCTCGGTGCCGCCCAGTGGCACGGGGTGCGCGGACTGCGATGCCGCCGACCCGCAGGGCTGGTGGTTCCACCTCCGGCGCTGTGCGGAATGCGGGCACATCGGGTGCTGCGACTCCTCGCCGGGTCAGCACGCCAGCGGCCACGCCGCCGCCAGCGGCCACCGGCTGGCGCGCAGCTTCGAGCCCGGCGAAGAGTGGTTCTGGGACTACGGCGAAGAGGTGCTGTACGAATCCGGCCCCGCGCTCGCCGCTCCCGAACACCGGCCGCTCACCCAGGCCGTGCCCGGCCCGGCCGGCCGGGTTCCCGAGGACTGGACCCAGCACCTGCACCAGTAACCATCCGGGCGCCGGGACCCGCGAGGACACCGCCGTCCGCGACCCGGCCGCCCACCTCCACCCGGGCGATGCGGCCGCTGTCCCGATCGACCGGCTGTGACCGTCCATTCCGGAGCGTCACGGCAGGCCGGTGGTGCCGCGGTACCACCGGCCGGCCCGGATTCCTCCGCCGGTACCACGGATGGCGCGGCTCCCGCTCCTAGCGTGGACCTCGACGGGCCGGCAGCCGGCATGAAGGTGAGTTTTGCTGACCTTGGCCGGTTTGGCCAGGCGCGATCGGCACCGGGGCGGCGCAGAGGCGGGCGGGTTCCGGCTGAGCACCCTGTCGCGCTCCCTCGGCTCGACGTGTCCACCCTCGGTGACTTGGTCGACGCCGCGCTCGCGAGCCTGGCCGCGGAGTGGGCGGTGGCCGCCGCGGCTCCGGCGGCGCTGGACCGGCGGCGGGCACCGGCGCCCGCGCGGGGCGGCCGGGCCCCGCGCTGTTCGGGTGTGGGCCGGCCGAACGTGGCCTGCCGACGCTCGGTGAGCCGTTGCCGCCGTCGTTCGCCGATGCCTTGGCGGCTTTCGGTAGCTGAGGTACTGCATCGAAACTGAAACGCGACCGGAAAGCTTTGGCGAGCGCAATTGCCACCTTTCTCCTAGGCTTGCGCACCTGCATCGTCTGCGCATCGAGAGGTGAGCGTGGCCAGGGTCTTTCGCCCGGTCGTCCGGCCGTCGGCCGAAGAGGACGGCCACCGGCCGCCGCCGGTGGCCGAGGCGTTCCAGCGCTCGATGGCCGCCTACCGGCACCGGCAGCTGGCCGCCGACCTGGCCGCGCACCGGCGCTACCGGCACGATCCGCTGACGGTCGCCGTGACCGGGTCGAGCGGTCTCGTCGGGACGGCGCTGACCGCCCTGCTGACCATCGGGGGACACCACGTCGTCCGGCTGGTGCGGCGGCCCGCCGAGACCCCCGGCGAGCGGATGTGGCGGCCGGAAGCACCCGCGGCGGACCTGCTCACCGGCGTCGACGCGGTCGTGCACCTGGCCGGCGCCCCGATCGCCGGCCGGTTCGACGACCGGCACCGCCGGGCCGTGCGCGACAGCCGGATCGCGCCGACGCGGGCGCTCGCGGACCTGGCCGCGCGCACCGCCGGCGGGCCGAAGGTGTTCGTCTCGGCGTCCGCGGCCGGCTATTACGGGCCGGATCGCGGCGACGAGCTCCTCACCGAGGAAAGCGAGCGCGGGCAAGGGTTCCTGGCCGACGTCGTCACCGGCTGGGAAGCGGCCACCGAACCGGCGTCGGAGGCGGGGCTCCGCGTGGTCCGGGTGCGCACCGGCCTGGTGCTGAGCCCGCGCGGCGGCCTGCTGCGGGTGCAGTACCCGCTGTTCGCCGCCGGGCTGGGCGGCCCGCTCGGCACGGGACGGCAGTGGATGCCGTGGATCGGCCTCGACGACCTCGCCGACGTCTACCTGCGCGCACTGACCGACTCCGTCCTCAGTGGACCGATCAACGCGGTGAGCCCGGAACCGGTGCGCAACAACGAATACACGCGCACTCTGGGAATCGTGCTCAACCGGCCGACACTGCCCGAGGTGCCGTCGGCCGGTCCCCGGCTGCTGCTGGGCGAAGACGGCGCCCGCGAGCTCGCGGGCGCCGGCCGGCGCGTGGCACCTGGGCGGCTGACCGCGGCCGGCCACGAGTTCCGCCACCCCCACCTCGCCGACGCGCTCGGTCACCTGCTCGGCACCGCCGGGGACCTGGTCGGCTCGGCCGCCGGAGACCCGGCATGACGGCCCGGCCGGCCTGATCGGCGGCCAAGCCCGGCGGCCCGTGCTGGTCAGCCGACGGTGAAGCTCGCCGAAAGCGTGGCCGCCGAGCTGGTCCCGACGTAGACCTCGATCCGGCCCGGCTCGACGCGGAACCGGGCGGTGTTGTCGTAGAACCCGACGTCGTCCGGGGTGAGGGTGAACGAGACCGTGGTCGACGCGCCCGCGGCCAGGCTCACCCGCCGGAAGCCGCGCAGCCGCCGCACCGGCTGGACGATGCTCGCGACCGGGTCGCGCAGGTAGAGCTGGACGACCTCGTCGCCGGCCCGGGCGCCGGTGTTGGTGACGGTGGCGCTCACCTCGATCCGGCCGCCGTTCGCCGGCAGGCGTGTGCCGGAAAGCCGCAGGCCGTCGACGCGGAACGTCGTGTAGGACAGGCCGTGGCCGAATTCGTAGAGCGGCCCGTCGGCCAGGTCCAGGTACTTCGACGTGTACTTGTTGGCCGGGTCGGCGGGGCGTCCGGTGTTCTCGTGGTTGTAGTAGATCGGGAGCTGGCCCACCGCGCGCGGGAAGCTGACCGGCAGCTTGCCGCCCGGGTTCACCACGCCGAAGAGGACGTCCGCGATCGCGTGGCCGCCCTGCACGCCCGGGGCCCACGCCTCGAGGATGGCGGGGGCGTTCTCGTGCAGGTACGGGATGGTCAGCGGGCGGCCGTTGACGAGCACGACCACGAACGGCTTCCCGGTCTCCTTGATCGCGGCCACCAGCTGCTGCTGCACGCCGGGGAGGCCGATGTCGCTGCGTGCCGCCGCTTCGCCGCTCATCGCGGCGGTTTCGCCGACCACCACGACCGTCACGTCGGCGGCGCGGGCCGCCTGCTGCGCGGCGGCGAACCCGCCGGTATCGGTCCCGTCGACGGTGCAGCCGGGGGTGTAGCTCACGGTGGCGCCGGGCGCCGCGGCCTTGATCCCGTCGACGACGGTCACCGGCGGCGTCGTCCAGGCCCCGGTGCCCAGGCCCGCCCAGGTGCCGTTGAGGTCGTAGGTCGCCGTGCCGAGCGGCCCGACGACGGCGACCGAGCCGGCGGTTTTCGCCAGCGGCAGCACGGGTCCGTCGTTCTTGAGCAGCACCATGCACCGCGCGGCGGCCTGCCGAGACGCGGCCAGCGCGGCCGGTGAAGGCGCTTTCACCTCGGCCGCTTCGTCGGCGTACGGGCGCTCGAACAGGCCGAGCCGGAACTTGACGAGCAGGATCCGGCGGACGGCGTCGTCGATCTGGCCGAGGGTGATCCGGCGTTCGGCCAGCAGCCGTTCGGCGAACCGGGCGTAATTCGTGCTGACCATCTCCATGTCGACACCGGCCGGAAGCGCGGCCGCCGCGGCGTCCGCGCCGTCCCCGGCGAGGCCGTGCAGGATCAGTTCCTCGATGCCGGTGTAGTCGCTGACGACGAACCCGCGGAAACCGTAGGCGCCCTTGAGGACGTCGTGCAGGACGTAGCCGTTGCCGTGGGCCGGTACGCCGCTGATGGTGTTGAAGCTCGCCATCACGGTGGCAACACCGGCTTCGACGCTGGCCTTGAACGGCGGCAGGTAGAGGTTGTGCAGCCGCTGCAGCGAAACGTCCACGGTGTTGTAGTCACGCCCGCCTTCGGCGCCACCGTAGGCGACGAAGTGCTTGGCGCAGGCGGCCACCCGGTCCGGCGCGGAGTAGTCGTCCCCTTGGTAGCCCCGCACCTTGGCGACGGCGAACTGCGTCGCCAGATAAGGATCTTCGCCGTACCCTTCGGCAATCCGGCCCCACCGCGGCTCGTGGGTGACGTCCATCATCGGCGCGTAGGTCCAGTGGATGCCGCTGCCGCGCGCTTCCCGGGCCGAAACTCCTGCGTCCGTGCCCGCGACGGCGGGGTCGAAACTGGCGCCCTGGGCGAGCGGGATCGGGAAGTTGGTGGTGTACCCGTGGATGACGTCGAGGCCGAAGATGAGCGGGATCCCCAGCCGCGTCCGCTCGACGGCAAGGCGTTGCAGGGCATTGAGTTTCGCGGCTCCGACCACGGAGAAGACACCCCCGAGCCGGCCGTCGGCGAGGGCCGCGCGGGCGGTGGTCTCGTCGCCGACGAGCTGCAGCTGCCCGAGCTTTTCGGCGAGCGTCATCTTCTTGAGCAGCGCCTCGACCCGCCGATCCCGCGCGGCGGTCTCGTCCGCAGCGGTCTCTTCCGCGGCGGCCGCGGGGGAGAGCAACCCGAGGGAGGCCACGCCACCGGCGACCCCGGCCAGCACCGAGCGCCGGTTCACCCCACCCGCGGCCGAAGTTCCGTGACGATCTTGCTGCGACATGGCGGGGACCCTTTCGCGAGGCGATCTCCTCTGATCGGTCAGGCCTGTTCCAGCGTAGTCACCGGCCGGCCACCCGCAGCGTCAGCGGAAAACCGATTCCCCGCCGGGACGTGCCTCGCTAACGTGACGGCATGCCGACCTACCGCGTCCTGGTCCGTGGCAAGTTCGACCGGCCCACGGAAGCCGTCCGCGCGAAACTCCTGGCCAACGCCGGCGCTGCCGACCTGGTGTTCAGCGAAACGGGAGCGCTGGCGTACAGCCGGCACCTGGGCGGCTTCAGCTACCGCGTGGTGGTGGAAGTCGAGGCCGGCGAAGACGCCACGCAGCGAGCCCACGACCAAGCCGAGTTGATGGCGATGGAGCTGCTCGAGCGCGAGGGCTATCCGTACCGCGATCTCACGGTCAGCTCGACCTGCATGGACGACGTGAAGGTCAACCGCCGCTGAGTCACCGTCAACGGGCAGTCGTGTCCGATGCCGGGCCGGCCGTCCGCTTGGTGGTCACCGGCCCGGCGCGGTGGGGTACGCACGCCGGGCCGGGAGCTTGATCACGCGGGGACGAGCTGCCACTGCTGGTTGGCGCCGGTGCCGGCCGTGTACTGCACGACCTTGGCACCGTCACTGCCGTCCCAGTTGTAGTCGTCCGCCGCCAGTCCGCTGTCGTGGCTGACGATGCCGAAGTACCCGTCGCCGGTGGGCTGCAGGTACCACTGCTGGTTGGTGCCGCCGCTGGGCGTCCACTGCTGGAGCTGGAGCCCGAGCGTCGTGGCGTAGCCGTTGACGTCGAGTGCCTTGCCGGTGGGCACGTAGATCAGCGTGTACGCACCGCCGGGCGCCGCCTTGACCGTCCAGGCGCCGCCGCCGGTCCGCTGAACGGCCAACGCCCCGTCACCGGTCGCGTCGCCGGCGATGGCGAGCGGCTTGCCGCTGTTCCGGTTGACGATGCGGTAGTTCGTGCCCGCGACTGGCCGGCTGGAGATCTCGAAGCGGTCGATGGTGCCCCAGTCGTGCGAAGAAGCGGCGCGCTGGGTGCCGGTGACGCGCACGCGGATCGTGTGCGAGCCGGAGGTGAGCCGGGGACTGGACCAGACCGGGACGTCACCGGTGCGCGTTGCCGAGTACTCGTCCACCAGCGCCTCGGCTCCACCGTCGACGGAGACGCCCACGATGCCGTGGCTCGGCGCGGTCACGGCGTGCAGCGTGACGCCGGTACCGGTGAAGCTCAGCGTCGCCGTGTCGCCCGCGACGTCACTGTAGGAGTTGGTGCCGGCGTACAGGCTGGTCTCGCCGGTCGCGTGACCCCAGCTGCCGGCGTAGGTCACCGGCGAACCGGCGTCGTCGACACTGGTCGTCGGGGTGCCCAGGTTGAGGTACTCGACGTTGTCGGTGAACGTGGTGGTGCCCGATTTCGCGGTCGACAGCGTCAGGTACACGCGGGAGCCGCCGGCCGGCGCGGTGAACGAGATCGGCTGGGTGACCCGGGAGCCGAGCGGAATGGTGAGCGGGGTGCTGCCGGACGCGACGACCGCGCCGTCGGGCTGGTCGAGGTGCGCCGTCCAGCCGAGCGTGACGGACGTGCCGGTGAAGTCGTCGTTGAAGACGGTGACGTTCCGGGTGACGGCGCTGTTGTAGGCGTAGGTGTCCACCGCCTGCGGCAGCGGGAAGGCGCCGTTCGCGTCCGACTTGCCGGAGGCCGACCAGTAGGGCAGGTCGATCGCGGCGACCGGGTTGAACGCGGCCTGGATCCGCTGGAGCTGCGGGTTGCTCCACGGGGCGGTCAGGTTGTCCTCGCCGTAGACGGGGTGGCCGCCCTCTTCGGGGACGAAGTCGGTGCTCCGCACGCCGGGCACGAAGCTCGCCCAGCCGGACAGCAGGGTGTAGGGGCGCAGGTCGCTGGCGTCCTTGGCGCGCTTGGCCGCGGTCGCGGTGGCGAACCATTCGAAGCCCTGCTTGGTGTTCGAGCTGTTCCAGACGTACTCGCCCTCACCGTCGGGCCGGCCGGGCAGGTCGGCGCGTGCCTCGCCGTACGTGCCGATGCCGTCGATGTAGTGGGAGTACACGGCGAAGTTGCCGTTCAGCATGTTCGGGTACGGGTTGGTGTTCCAAGCGGTGTCGACGCTGACCGGCCGGGTGCCGTCGTTGCCGTTCATCGCCGCGTACAGGTCCTTTTCGAACGCCTCGGAGTCGAAGCTGCTGATGTCCGCCTCGTTGCTTTGGCTCCAGCGGATGATCCCGGGGTGGTTGCGGTCGCGCAGGGTCAGTGCCTTGGCGTGGTCGACCATGTTGTCGTGCCCGGCGACGAAGTCCTGGCAGCTGCAGGTGCCGCGGATCGCGGTCTCGTCGATGACCATCAGGCCCATCTCGTCGGCCACGTCGAGCATGTACGGGCTGGCCGGCTCCTGGTGGATGCGGACGACGTTGTAGTTGAGCCGCTGGTAGTTGTCCACCGCCTGCGGCCAGCCGCCGTTTCCGGTGGACGGCGGCAGGAAACCGGGCAGCGTGTCGTAGGCGTCGCCCTTGCCGCCGTTGTCGATCCGGTCGTAGTCCGCGCCCTGCAGGCTGTCGCCGCGGTAGTTCACGCGCACGCCGTTGAGGGAGTAGTACTCGCCGTTCTGGGTGCTCTCCCGGAACCCGAACCGATAGGTGGCGTCACTGGTGCGGCCGTCGTCGGTGGTGGCGTGCACCGAGAGCCGGTGCAGCTGGGCGCGGTACCCGGCGCGGTAGGGCACGTTCGGCCACCAGTACGAGGCGGTGCCGAGGTTCCACGCCACCGGGCCGACCGTCACCTTGGCGGTCGAGTGGGCCGCCACGGTGACCGTGCGGCCGGGCAGCGCCGGGTAGCTGAACGACGCACTGTTGTCCGGGGCGAGTGCGCCGGACAGCGTCACCGACCGGGAGCTGCCGGACGTGTTCGTCACGGACACGTCGTAGGTGAGGGTCCGGTTGGCCACGGAGGTGCGGATGAACGCGTCGCTGACGTACACCGCCGGGTACACGCGCAGGGCCGCCGAGCGGTAGATGCCCTGGGGGATCGCCTCGGACCAGTTGGCGGCGTCGGGAACCAGGGTCTGGCTGCCGTTCTTCAGCGCGTAGCGGCCCTTGACGTGCACGCTGATCGTGTGGGTGGTGCCGGGGGCGGCGAAGGCGGAGATGTCGAAGTTCGACGGCGTGAAGGCGGTGGTCCGGGTGGCGACCGCCTGCCCGTCCACCGACAGCGTCGCCTCGTGGTTCACCGCGCCGAACTCGATCCACGCGGACTGCGGCTGCCCGGTGTTCGGCACCGTCACCGTGCGCGAGTACGTCGCCTCGTTCACGTCGGTGAAGCCCTGCTTGTACCAGCCGCCGCCGGGCACGGTGATCGTGGTGGCGGCCCGGCCGGCGGGGGTGAAGCTCCACGACCCGGCCAGGTCGACGGACGCGAGCGCGCCGTTGCCGGCGCCGACCCCGTCGGGGGCGGTGGCAGCCGCCGCGGGGGCCGCCTGGGCGACGGCGGCAGGCTCCGCGAACCACACCTGCACCCCGGCCACGGCGAGCGCCGCGGTGGCCGTCGCCGTCCACCTGGTGAAGCGGCGACGCCACGCCGGCTGAGTTCGTTGCCCCATCACGCGGCTCCCTATCTCCGTTGACGGCCGGAATGTTATCGCTCACATTCCGGCGGCGGAAGCCTTGAATTTCGCCTACGCGGGAGCCATGCTCACCGATCGGCCGGGCCGCCTCCGAGGCGCCGCCCCCGTCGGATTCGGGCACGAAGATCCAGTACAGCGAGGTGCACGGCGCTGCGGCAGCCGCCGTCGAAGGACGTCGAAAGGCTGCGCGCTCGGGGTCCGCAGCGTCCCCCATGCGGTGTTAGCGTTAACCAAATGGCCGTATGCGCGCGCTCGTCGTCACGGTCGAGCGGCCGAGGTGATCGCCGCGGTGACGGCGGTGACCGCCGGTGTGGCGGCACCGGGAAGCCGGGCCACGAGCACCCGGCGGATCTCCGGTGGTGCGCCTTCCACCCGCAGGGAAATCACGCCGGGCGGGACGACCGGCGCCAGGCCGTCCGGGATCGTGGTGACCCCGAACCCGCCGGCGACCAGGTGCAGTTTGGTCAGCCAGTCGCGGGCGCTGTGGACGACGCGCGCTCGCCCCGGCAGGCCCGGCCAGACGCCGAGCAGCGGCTCCGCGCCCGATGACGGCGTGGCGATCCAGGGTGCGTCGACCAGTTCGTCGACGTGCACGGACGCGCGGCCCGCGAACGTGCCGGTGGCCGGTGCCGCGACGAGGAGTTCGGTGTCCTGGACGGTCGTGACGTGCAGGCGTGGTGCCTCGCCGTCCGGGGGCCGGTGCGGGGGCCGGGAGGTGAGCACGGCGAGGTCGAGCGAACCGGTGCGCAACGCCCGGGCCAAGCCGGGCGTGGTGCCTTCGCGGGTGGTGACCCGGATCCCCGGCGCGGTCCCGGCGAGCCGGGTGAGCGCGCCGGGCAGGAGCACCGGCCCGGCGCTCGGGACAAGCCCGAGCCGCACCACCTCCGTGCGGGGAGCCGCCCCGAGCAGTTCGCGTTCGGCCGCGTCGACCGACGCCAGGATCGCTCGCGCGTGGCGCAGCAGGGTCAGCCCGGTCCGGGTGAGCCGGACCCCGTCGGTCCGCCGCTCGAACAGGGTGGCCCCGAGGCTGCGTTCGAGGGCGGCCGCCTGGCGGGAGACCGCGGACTGCGTGTAGCCCAGCGCCGCGGCGGCCGCGGTGAAGCTGCCCGACTCGGCGATCCGGCACAGCACCCGGAGGCTCGTGCTCGACACATCCATGCTTACTACGCATAGCAGAGATGTCGGATCAGCGCTTCCCGCATGCCTCCGCGCTCCCTAGCGTGGAGAGGACGAAACAGAAGGGTTTTCCATGCGTGCAGCGACATTGACCGCGTTCGGCTCCCCGCTCGAGGTGCACGACGTCCCCGACCCGGAAGCCGGCACCGGTGAGGTGCTGGTCGAGGTGCTGGCCACCTGCGTGCCCCCGTACGCGGCCGAAGTGTTCAGCGGCCAGCGGCGCTATCCGCTGGAACCACCGGTCGTGCCGGGGGTCGGCGGGATCGGCCGGCTGGTCCACGTGGGACCGGACGCGACCAAGCTCGCGGTGGGCGACCTGGTGTGGTGCGACTCGACGGTGCGCGCCCGCGACGACGCCCTGACCCCGGACATCACGCTGCAGGGCTGGAGCTCCCGCGGTGATGGTGGCGCCCGGCTGGCCCGGTACCTGCACGACGGGCCGTTCGCCGAACTGATGCGGGTACCCACCGAGAACGTCCACCCCCTGCCCGCCGGCGCCGCGGCCGATCCCGCGCGCTGGTCCGCGCTGGGGGTGCACACCATTCCCTACGGCGGGCTGCTGGCCGGCCGGCTCGCGGCCGGGGAGACGGTGCTGATCAGCGGGGCGACCGGCAACCTCGGCAGCAGCGCGGTGGCCGTCGCGCTCGCCATGGGGGCCGGGCACGTGGTGGCCCCGGGCCGCAACCGGGCCGCCCTCGACCTGCTCGCCGGCCGGTTCGGCGCCCGGGTGAGCCCGGTCGGGCTCAGCGGGGACGAGGACCGCGACCGCGCGGCCATGGCCGCGGCCGCCGTCGGCCCGATCGACCTCGTGCTCGACCTCCTCCCGCCCCGGGCACCCAGCTCGGTGGCCCGTGCCGCCGCCATGACCGTGCGCGAGTACGGGCGGGTCGTGCTGATGGGCGGCGTCGGCATGCTCGGCGGCGCGGACTTCGCCCTGCCCTACCCCTGGATCATGCGCAACTCGGTGACCGTACGCGGCCAGTGGATGTACCCGCGCACGGCGAACGCCGGGATGATCCGGCTCGTCGCGACGGGCGCACTGGACCTCACGCCCGAAGACGTCACCCGCTTCGGCCTCGACCGGGTCAACGACGCGGTGGCCCACGCGGCCGCCCACGGCGGACCCTTCGACCGGACGGTCTTGACTCCGAGGGCTTGACTCAAGCGGTGGAGGCGCTGGGCTCGACCCGGTGGGCGGCCGCGTAGTGCGCCGTGCCGATGGCTCCGGCGACCGCCAGGACGAAGCCCACCGCGGCCGCGGCGGTGAAGCCGTCGCGGACGCGGTCGTCCAGCACCACCACGCCGATGAGCGAGGAGACGGCCGTGTTGGTGGTGAACATGATGGCGGTGACGGCGGTCGCCCGGCCGCGTTGCAGCGCCATCGCGAACGCCACCGCCGCGACGAGCCCGTTGGCGATCATCGCCCACAGCGCCGGCTCCACGGCGAGGTGCCAGACCGGCCCGGACGCGTCGAGCGTCCGCGCCGAGATCCCGACGACGCTGAACCCCAGCCCGGCGCAGAACCCGAGCACGATCGGCGACCAGCGGCCGTCCCGGCGCTGGACGGTGAACGCGATCGCCGCGATCACCACCGCCACGCCCACCAGCAGCAGCTTCCAGCCGGCCGGCAGCGCCCGCGCGGGGCCCGGGTCCGCGGACAGGCCGAGCAGGACCAGCCCGGTCGCCCCGACCCCCAGCGCGGCCCACCCGGCACCGGCCAGCCGGACGCCGAGGATCGCGGAGATCGTCGCGGTCACGCCGACACTGAACGCGAGCACCGACTGGACCAGGAACAGCGGCAGGCGGTGCAGCGCGGCGGCGGCGAAGACGAACCCGAGCAGGTCCACCCCCACGCCGAGGAAGTAGAGCGGCTGCCGGCGCAGCGCGACGAGGTCCTGGGGCGAGCCGCCGAAGGCACCGGCCCGCCGGACCCCGGCCGACTCCAGGATGGAGCCACTACCCGAGGCGACGGCGGCCAGCACCGCGAGGACGTATCCGAGGAGCACGGCCTGAGTGTGCCAGCCGCCGGCGACCGGCCGGGCCGGGTGTCCTGACTACCCGGCTTCGGCGCCCTGCTGCGGTGCCCGGAAGCCGCCGGTCGCCGGCTCGAGCAGTTCGGCCAGCCGCAGCGGGGTGCGGTCTTCGAACATCGGCCCGATGAGCTGCACGCCGACCGGCAGGCCCTCGGGGGAGCGGCCCGCGGGAATGGCGGTGGCGGGCAGGCCGGGCATGGTGGCCAGGCCGGCCCAGACGAACTGGTCGAAGTAGGGGTACTCGACGCCGTCGATGGCGATGCGCCGTTCCATCGGGTTGGGGTGGTGGTCGTGCGGGAACGCGGGCGTCGGCGTGATCGGGCACACGACGGCGTCGAACTCGGTGAACAGCCGCCGCCAGCCGTGGCGGTGGACCTCCCGGCGGTGGTTCGCCGCGAGCCAGTCGCGGTGGCTGAACAGCAGGGCGCGCAGCCGCACGGCGTCGAGGTTCTCGTCGTCCGCGCTCAGCCCGGCGACGCGGGTCCGCAGCTGCTCGTCCGTGTCGAGGGGAAACCGCGCCACCGACCCAGAAATCAGCAACTGCATGTAGAGCGTTGCGGCTTCGGTCAGATCGGGCAGCAGCGGGCTGTGCCGTTCGACGCGGGCACCGCCGTCGACGAGCGCGTCGGCCACCCGGCGCACGCCCGCCCGCACGGCGGCCCCGGTCGCGATGAGCGGGTGCTCGTCGAGGACCAGGACCCGGAAGTCGCCGAGTCTCTCGTGGCGGGCGGGCGGCAGCGCCAGCTCGTAGGCCACACCTCGCGTCAGCGGGTCCGGCCCGGCCATGACGTCGAGCAGGAGCGTGAGATCCCGGGCACTGCGCGCCATCGGACCGACGACGGCGAGGTCGAGATCGACCGGCAAAGCGGGCTCGGTGGGCGCGACCATGCCACGGTTGGCGGTCAGCCCGAGTGTCGGCTTGTGCGCGTGGACGCCGCAGAAGTGCGCGGGGGTGCGCAGCGAGCCGGCGAGGTCGGAGCCGATGGACAGCGCACCGAACCCGGCCGCGAGTGCCGCCGCCGACCCACCGGACGACCCGCCCGCCGTCCGATCGGGATCCCACGGATTCGTGGTGGTGCCGTAGATCTCGTTGAAGCTCTGGATGTCCTGCAGCCCCAGGGGCACATTGGTCTTGCCGAGGATGACGGCACCGGCGGCCTTGAGCCGCGCCACCTGAACGGCATCCTCTGCGGGAAGGTAGTCCCGGTGCGGCGGCAGGCCCCAGGTCGTGGGCAGCCCGGCGACGTCGTAGCACTCCTTGACGGTCACCGGAATGCCGAGAAGCGGCCGGTTCTCTCCACTTGAGCGTGCCTGATCGGCACGAAGTGCGGCGGCCCGGGCTCGATCGAAGTCCGGTACGCAGATCGCGTTGATCACCTTGTCGTCGCGTTCGATCCGGGCAATGGCTTCGTCGGTGAGTTCCACGGACGTCACGGCACCGGCGTTTAGCGCGGCGAGGAGTTCTTCGGCTGTCTTAAAGCTCCATCCCATGAATCCGACGTTATCGAGGTGCGGTGGAGGGCACGAAATTCCGGGTTGCGCAACGGGAGGCCACCTTCATGGCGAAGTTGGGCACTCGTTCTCCGTTTGAGCATGTCTCGTCGCAAGTCACAGTGCTGACAGGAGTCAACTTCGCTCGCGCAGGCCATGAGATGCGGCATCCTGCAACAGGACGGTTGTCTCAATTCTCACTCGCCCGGTGAACAAAGGCGTGGATCCGGGCTATGACTCCTGGCGCGGCTTGTTCCCCGGTTAGACGTGCGGGACGCCGAGGATGATCACGTAGCCGAGTGCGCCGATGACGAGGCCCAGACAGTACGGTGCGGCACGGTCTCGGTCATCTGCCCACAGGTAGAGGATGAACGAGAAGCCGGCGGAGAGAATCAGTTCGACGATCGGGATCGACGTTGAAATGGTGAGGAGTTGCATCATGACGGCGCCCACAGCGGTCATGGTCGCGGTGGCGAGCCACAGCGGGTGTTCGGGAATGCGCCCGCGAACTGCCTCGGCGGCGTGCTCTTTGCCGATTTTCGGCGCGACGACGAAAGTCAGTACCATCAAGGGGAGGATCACGGCCGCGAAGCTTCGCAAGCCTGCAGGAAATCCACTCGTGAAGGCGCGGATCACGAAGAAGACCGCAAGGCCGCCGAGGAGAAGCGGTGCGACGACGAGTGCGGTCCACATGATGCCGATGACAATTTTTTTCGCGTAGTTGTCCTGGTCTTGTGAAACCGCTTCATGGGTTGTCATGGCTTCGTCCTGTCGGTTGAATTCGCGGCCAGTGCACGAGCAAGGTCGGACAGCGGGCTGTCCGTGTTACGGCCCGTTTTCGACCGTTATGCTGCTCGGGGAAATCGTGTCGGGCCGGCCCGGCGTTCGTGTCCCGGGCCGGCAGTCTCCACGTTGGACGAAAGATCAGTCACAGACGACCGCTCAGGATCGCGGATTTGACCGTGTCGGCCAGTCGTCGCTGCCCGTCCGCGGTGGGGTGGAAGCTGTAGACCCAGTTCTGCAGGTCCACCACCAGCCCGGTGACGTACTGAGTGTGGTTCTTCGTGCACAGTTCGCCGCCCTGGAATGCACCCGAGGTGTCGATGTAGTGCAGGCGCGGGTTCCGGATGCGCTTGATCGCCTGGGCGATCTGGTTGTCGAGAGCGTCTTCCTTGCCGGTGATCCAACGTGCTTCGCCCGCTTCGATGCCGGAGCAGAAGATCGCCGGGTGCGCTGAGAAGATGTGCGGATAGCCCAGCACATACACCTGGGCGTTGCCCGCTTTGGCGAGCACGTCGCGGTAGAGACGCTCGAGCCGGGGGCCGGTCCACCAGATCAAACCACTGGTGGCCGCTTCGAGTTCGGGGCTGAGGTTACAGGCGATTTTTGCCACGCAGTATTCCATGATGTAGCGGAACTGGATGTCATTGCCGCCCATGGTCATCGTCACGGCCGTCACGCCGGGGTTGAGGGCGTCGAGCTGGCGAGGCTGGTCTTTGTGCTGCCGGTTGTAGGCGTCCCCGATAACCGCGTTGCTGCACGCGACGAAGTTCAGGTTGGTGGGGAATCCCGGGGTACCGGCCAATGTTCTGGGGTAGGCCTGGTACGAGCGGTGACATCCGTTCGCTTTGCTGTCGGGCAGGAAGTCCGGTACCCCCTCGCCGGAGGAGTACGAGTCGCCCATCGCGACGTAGGTACCGCCGACCGACAGCGTCGAGACCGACTGTCCGGTCGCGGTGAAGCCACTGATCCCGAGCGTCAGCACCGCTGCGAGCACGGGCACCAAGGTGTACTTCCTCGGCCGTCTTCGGCGTTCCGATCGACCCTCTCCGGCGGTCGTGTGTCCACCGTCAGTGTGTCTCTTCGTCATGGTCACTCCTCTTCTCCGTTGGGATCGAACAAGGCTGTGTTCTGCACTCGGTCCTGCCGGACCGCCGCAAGCGGCCGCGGTCGACGCCGACCATGAAGGCCACGAGAGCGGGCACCACGGGAATCTGCAGGGGAAAGTCGGTCGCACCGGCGACCGCGACGAGCAGGACGGCGGCGCCGGTCACCGGGGAGAGCATCAGGGCCGACCGGCCGGGAGCCTGCTTGCCGCGGTACAGCAGTCGTCCGATCAGCCACACCCCCGCCGCGAGCGCCGGAATGCCGTAGTACGTGATGAACTGGATGGCGTCGTTGTGTGCCAAGATGGACACCGCTTCTCCCCGGCTCAGCGCAGCGGGTTCGCCGGGCCCCTGGCCCAGCACTCCGCCTCGCCAGGCCTTTTCCAGCGCGTTGCGCCACAACGTCAGGTGCCCCGCCGCACTTCCAATGTCCAGCAGGCGTTCGCGCAGAAGAACGCCGCACGCGACCGCGATGGCGACCACAAGGATTTTCGCGGTCGTGACGATCCGGACCGACGCGTGCCACCGGACCAGCATTGCCAGGAGCAGCCCGGACAACACCGCCGCGGCGACCGCATCGACGGGATGCGCTTCACCGCCGCGGATGGAGGGCACCAGTCCCACCGTCGCGATGGCTGCCGGCGCAGCCACCAGCAGCAGGACCCGGCCGGTGCGCGGCCGGCGCCAGGTCACCACACCCCAGGCGACCAATGCGGCCAGCAACACGGTGCGCGACTGGGTCGACGCCATCGCCGTGATGAGCAAGGTGCATCGGGCAAAATCAGCCGGGTGACGCGATACGGCAGCGAGGCGAGCCGCGACAATCGCGCCTATGCCGAGGACGACGCCGGTGACGTTCGCGTAGCCGATGCCGGCGTCACCGCGCCAGCCCTGGTTCAGGGCAGTGGCGAAGGGGGTGAGGTGCCAGCCGATACCGATCCAGCACAACAACCCCAGCACCGCCGTGACATCGACAAGGATTCGCTGCAGCCGTGCCGGTGACACCGCGCGGACCGCAGCCGATCCAGTCAAGCCGAGGGCGGCCGCCGCGACAATCGGGCAGAGAACCAGGGGCAGGCCGGCGACGGCATCGTTTGCCACGCCGGAAATCACGACCGCGCTGCTGACGGGTAACAGCGTGATCGCCCACCAACGCAGTTCCCGCCGCTCGATCGACGACCAGGCCGACAGCACCGCCAGCAACGTGAGGAGCGTGAAGATCACGCGATCCGCAGCGAAGAAGGCACCTCGTGCGAACACTCCCCAGCACAACGTTGCCGATGTCACGACGATCGTCAGACGGATCGACCCCGCTTCGATGCCGGTGACGGGGGCCGTCGAACGACCGGCCGGCTCGCGATACGGGCCCCGCCGGTTGCTTTTCTGCGCCGGCTGTCCGGCCAGGGCGGTCACGGCGAGACCTGCAGCGATGAACGGTCCGCTCCCAGTTGCGCGGTCAGCCAGGGGATCAGGATGTCGACCCGGGAGGTCGTTTCGACGGAGGCGTGCGGACAGGGCGGACCGTGGCCCTCGATGGAGACCAGAGCCGGTCGCCCGGTGTAGGAGATGTCCAGATAAGGCGCGCCGGAGTCGAACCGGCAGGCGCTGGTCGCCGGGGACGGCGCAATGCCGTGAACACCGACTTCGGCAGCGGTGACGGTCGCGATCGCGACGGTGCCGAGCGTGAGATGACCGGCAGGTGTCGAACGCGCGGGGTCGGTGGCTCCCCATCCCGCGAGCAGCAGTCGCAGCCCGGCAGCCGGCTGGCGATCCCGTACGGCAACCGGTGTGACGCCCTGTGCCGGCGTCGCCAGGTGCGCGAGCGCCACGTCGTTGATCAGTGACTGGCGGACTTCCTGCACCTCGGACTCGACGCCGCCGGCGCGCCCGACGTCTGTCCGCCCGAGCAGCACGCTCGTCGGGACCGGAGGCGGACCGCTGACCCGGAACCCATGGACATCCCGGAAGCAGTGCCCGGCGGTCAACACCCAGGTCGGCGCGACCAACGCTCCGGAACACGCCATCGGGCGGCTGTCGGCTTGTTGGCTGTGGAAAGTCAGCCGAGCACTGAACGGATAAGCACCGTCAGCCGCGCGGAGCCGGTAGGTGACCGTACTGGGCTTGGCCGCTGCGCCTGTGCAGAGCACGAGCGCCAGCAGGCACGACAGAAGCCGCAGACCGGATGGAGCTGTGCCCGTTTTGAGTGGCATATGCGACCTCACTGTCGACTGCAGTGTTTCCAATGCAAGACGACGGTCGCGACGATCAGCAGTCTCGTTACGGGAAGACTCGAAACGCAAGCGTGCGAATAACTTTCGCGAGCCTGCTTGAAGCCGGTATTCAATTGCTGGACTTATAGCTTGTAAACGTTCGCCACGGTGCGAAAAATCTTGAAATCGTTTGGTGCGCTGGGTGAGTGAGGTTATCGGCTCGCGGTGTTGGTGATTTCCGCGCTGGCGAGCGAGCCGGCAGCGCAGTCATCCGGGCCGCATCGCCGTGCTTGCCGTCGAGCCGCCTTGTGTCGATCAGCGAAGTCAGGCAGCGCTTCGCGGACCTGATGCCGCCTGATCTCGGAGACGAGGCGCGTGATCCTCGTCCGGGCCGGTGATCAGGCCCCCGGACCAGCGTGGCGCGGCGGCCGGCTCGAACTCGTAACGCCAGATCTGGCCGCCGAAGACCGGGCGCCACCTGGCCGAGTCTTCATGCGGCCTGCTCTGCCAGGCGAATCGCTTACCCGGGACGGCGCTATTGTGCTGAGAGAACCGGGAGCAGCAGCCGTGCGTACTGTTCGCGGTCGATTTCGGTGACGAAAGCCGGGTGCCGGGTTGCGGTGCCCAGATCACGCCAGATCCGCTGCGCCGGATCCGATTCGGCGAATCGGCCGGCCCCGCCGACATCCAGCAGTTTGTCCGCCGCCAGGCGGATCTGACGCGCGGCGAACCCGCAGTCCATCCGGGAGCGGGCGATGGCGAGAGGAGACATTGGTGCACCCGTGCGGGTGGCTCGGTCGACGGCGTGGGCGGTGCGCGCGGCCTGCAGGATCGCACTGTCGATGAGCATGGCGGCATCGGCGATGTTCGCCTGCACGCCGGGGGAGTCGATCGCCCGCGCGTGCGAGCTCGTCGCGGAGACCAGCGGCCGGCCGGCGCTGAGTTTCGCCACGATGTGGTCGTAGAGCCCCATGCCCATCCCCAGCACCGGTGCCGCCAGCGCACCCATCAGGCCCTGCGGTTTCGGTACGCTCAGCGGCGTCGAAGCCCCGGGCACCTGCCGGGCCATCCGGGACGGGAAGATGACGTGGTCCTCCGGAACGAACACGTCGTCCGCGATGATCGTGTCGCTGCCCGTGCCGCGCATCCCTACCATGTTCCAGGTGTGGTCGACCGACAATTCGCTCGTCGGAACCAGGGCGAAGCCGCTTTCCCGGGCGGTCCCTCCGGCCTCCGTCACCACGCTGAGAATCGCCCAGGACGCGTGGTGGATGCCCGAAGCCCAGCCCCAGCGGCCGCTCAGCAGGTAGCCGCCGTCGATTGCCCGTGCCGGTGCGGCGCCGGCTGAGGAACCGCACACCGTCGCGTCCGGATCCTCGTCCCAGACGCGGTCCCGGACCTCGTCCGGGAAAAGCCAGAGGGCGATGCTCGCGGTGTAGTACACCGTCAGCACCCAAGACGCCGATGGGCAGCCGCGCCCCACTTCTGCGGCAATGGCCGTCGCGGCGCACGCGCCGGCCTCGTGACCGCCGTACTTCCGCGGTGTGGCGAGGCGGAGCAAACCCTCTTTGCGCAGCGCCGCGATGTCGTCATCGGGCAGTCTGCCCATGGCGTCCGCCGCCTCCGCGTTGGCGCTCAACGCCGGCACCAGCGACGCCGCGGCCGACACGAGCGCCAGTTCCTCCGCGGGCAGGTCGGCGGTGAGCGCCTCCAGCCGATCGTTCACGGGAGGCGAGTGGGGGTTGATGACCTGGCTCGCGTTCATCGGGCTGTGTCTCCGCTCCGGCTGATACTGAGTGTCGTTTGTGACACCACAGTACCAGGTTTGGGCTGTAGTACCGTTGGCCCGGTGAGCAGGCTGCCGGAGCGGGACGAGCGTCGTCCCGGTGCACGTGAACTCGCCCGGCGCGCCATGCGGGCCCAGGTGTCCGACATGGCGCTCGATCTGTTCCTGGAGAAGGGCTACGAGCAGACCACCATCGACGACATCTGCGCGGTCGCCGGCATCTCACGGAGCACGTTCTTCCGGTACTTCCCGTCCAAGGAAGACGTCTTCGCGAGCGAGACCTCGTCCGCGGTCGACGAGATATTGCTGGCGTTGCGTCAGCGACCTGATGACGAGCCCCCGTGGTCTGCGCTCCGCCAGGCGATGAGCCCGCTCGTCGAGCACTACGCGAGCCAGACCGATCGCGCCCATCGGCTGGCCGCGCTCGCGGTGGCGACCCCCGCCCTCGCGACGCTCCAGCAGGAAAAGCACGCGAGGTTCCAGGCCCTGATCGCCCCCGAGCTCGCCCGGCGGCTCGGTGCGGACCCGGCCGACTCGACCGATCCGCGGCCACGGGCCCTCATCGCCGGCGCCCTCGGCTGTCTGGAGGCCGCCGTCGCGGCTTGGATCGCCGGCAACGGAACGCAGCAATTGGGCCTGCTGCTCGACCGCGCGATGAATTCGATCGGCCTGGACCCGCCGGCGTCGTAGCAAGCCGGCAGGTCAGCGTCGCAGGCACAGGGGGCCGGCGTCGTCCGTGCAGGCGTAGAAGCGGAATGTGGCCAGCGCACTGTGACTCTCGGGCGTGAACAGGAAGTTCTTGAACGCGCGGGCCAGTGATCCGGGTTCGGACCCGGCGAGGCTGTAGACGTATTCGACGGTCCAGAACGGGTAGCCGTGCTCCCGGATGTCGGTGAAGGTGCCCTCGCGGCCGTCCAGGGTGATCTTCTTGACGCCCCCCGCCTGGTCCACATCGGACACACTCGCGTACCCGATCGCGCCGTCCAGGTTGGCGACCCGGTCAACCAGGTCGCCGGTCGAGCCTTGCTCGCACACGATCGGCGACCCGGCCGGAGTACCCGGACGCGGTTCCCGGCACGAGTCCGACGTCGGGGCCGCCTGCCGGACCGGGGCGTCGGGATTGCCGCTGAGGACGTACTTTTCCAGGGCCTGCCGGGTTCCCGAGTCGGTGGACCGGCCCACGACGCGGATCTCGCCGGTGTCGCCCGGGTTGTGGGTGATGTCGCTCCAGGTGTGCGCCGCGCCGGTGAAGATCCGCCGCGCGTCCGCTGCCGACAGGGCACCGACCGGCACGTCCGGGCCGGCCACGAACGTGAACGGCACGATCGCCAGCGGCTCGGCCACCAGCTCCCGGAACTGCGGATCGTCGAACCGGCCGTCGGACAGCGCGAGCTGCTGTACCCGGTTCTTGCCCGCGTCCACCAGCCGTTCCAGGCCTTCCCGGCTGCCGGGCGCGCGGACCTTGACCGACGCTTCCGGGCAGTACGCGCCGTACGACCCCGCCAGCGCCGTGGTGGCCCGGCTGAACGCGGTCGACCCTTCGACGCTCAGGGCGCCGGGCGCGCACACGACGCCGTCGGGGAGCTTGGTGAACGGGGTGACGTTGTTGAGCAGCAGCACCACCGCGAACGCCCCGGCGCAGAGCGCGGTCAGGCCGCCCCACACGAGGGTTTGCGGCCGGATCTTCTCCCGGCCTTGGTGCGTGGTGATCCGGCCCTCGCGCAGCCCGCCTTCCACCACGACCTGGTGCTCGGTCCCGGGCTTGGTGCCCGAGAGCACGATCACCAGCTTGAACGAGTCGCCCGGCTGGAGCGGGACCGCGGGCAGCTTCACCCGGTCCCGCTCGATTCCGGCCTCGCCCAGCCCGGCCAGCACCCGCTCCAGCACCGCGGGCTCGAACTCGGTGGCGTCCACGGACACCACGGTCCGGCCCGGGAAGTACAGGCTGAGCGGGGAGACGTAGTCCTCCTGGCGCAGCGGCGCGCCGCCGGTGTTCTTGATCCGGACGACCACGACACCGGGATCGGCCACGGCGTGGTGCTCGCTTTCCAGCCGGACGGCCTCCCCGACGTCGACACCGAACGGCGCGTCGATCCGGACCCGGCAGGACAGCACCCGCTCGCGCCGCGCCCGCACGACGGAGGCGACCATGCCGGTGATCGCGACCGCGGCCGCGGCCAGCAGGCCGGTGATGCCGATCGTGCTGATGGCCGCCTCGGCAACCCAGCGTCGTTCGGTGATCCCGAGCACCGAGGCCACCGCCGCCACCGCGCCGAGACCGGCGCCGAGGACGATCCGCTGCCGGGTGCTGCGCCGGCGCGGAGCGGCGTGGTTGAGCACCCCGTCGGACAGCCGGCGTGCCCCCTCGGCCGTGGACGGCCGCGCCCGCATGGCGCGGCCGATCCGGGCTTCGGCGGTGGCCACCCGCTCCTCGATCCAGGCGGGCTCGGAGCCCGGGTAGGCGGCCTGGTGCAGCTGCCTGGAGAGGTCCCGGGTGTCGCGCGGGTCAGTGCGTGCCATCGCCGCCCTCCTCGGGCCCGGTGCATTCGGGGCAGCGGCCGGACATGCCGTCCAGCACGTAGGACGCCTCCAGCACGGCCTCCCACATGACCCGCTTCGGTCCCTTGCCGCGGGCGTCCCCGGCGTTCAGGAACTTCTCGACGACGATCTCCCAGTGGTCCTGCGCGGTCGGCCAGTCCCCGTCGTGCCGCAGCGCGAACCGGATGCCGAAGTAGTTCGGGATCTCGAAGCCGTGCCTGCCGTACTGCAGGCGGTCCAGCAGCGGGATGGCCCCGATGCGCCGGCCGGCCGCCCGCCCGCGCGAACGCCGGAGGCTCCGGTTGTCCGTCACCTCGGACACCACGTAGCCGGCGACGGCACCGGCGAACCCGGTCACCACCAGCCAGCCCGAGATCGACAGGGGCAGCGCCACCCACGGCGCCCGCGTCTCCCACGGCGAGGCGATCTGCACGCTGACGTCGTAGGCGACCCGGCCCCCGATGACCACGGCGTTGAGGGTGAAGAGCCCGGCGAAGGCGGCCAGGATGTAGTAACCGCGGACGCGGAGCCAGTACTGGATGCCGCTGTGCCTGCCGAGCGAGCGGCGACGCCGCCGGAGCAGCGCCGTCAGCGATTCCCGCCGCGGCGGGTCGATCTCACCCGGTTCGTCCGCGTCGGCCGCGCGCACCGTCTGCTGTGCCGACATCACGCCCGCTCAGGATGCCGGTCGATTCCCTGCCCCACAGCCGAAAGCTACCCCGAGCGGAGGCCCGGGACCGGTCCCGAGCCCCGTTGTCCACCTTCCGTTCGTCTCGTGGACACGCGAGGACGGGCTACGAGGACCCCTTGATGTACCGGATCACGCCCCGCACCGCGAGCGGCGTCACGATCACCGCGAACAGCACCAGGACCGCCCAGCCGCCGAAGCCGCCCAGCCCGCCGCGGTCGTAGGCGGCCGGGTCGGCTTCGCGCCAGTTCTTCGAGCCGCCGTTGGCCAGGTCGTCCGCTGCCGCCGTCATGGTCGACGTGCCCAAGGTGGCGGACGGCGCGGCCGAGGCGGTACCGGACTTCGAGGGCGCGGCGGACTTCTTGCCCGGCCCGTCGATGATCCCCGCCGTGACGAACGGGTCTTGCGGGCTCGAAGCGCCCGCGCCGAGGTTGCCCTGGAACGTCGGGTTGGTGCAGTTGCCCGCGTTCAGCTGCTTCGCGGGATTTCCGGTGAGCCGGGCGCTCGCGTTCATCATCTCCTGCGCCAGGTTCGGCGGGAGCGGTGAATAGCCGATGCGGGACATGTTGACCTGGCCGTCGCACGCGACGTACTCGAGGAACGCCGTGACGCTGTCGGTCTTGCCCTGGTCACCGTAGCCGCCACGGCAGGTGTCGCGGCCGTTGGTGCACGGGATCATCACGTAGGAGTACGCCGAGATCGGGTACGCGCCGGGTTCGGTGGCACTGGTGTAGACCTCGTCGAGGTCCTGGCTCAGGTCCGGCCGCAGGTGGGCGTGCTTCAGCGCCGCGGCGATGTTCTCCGCGTACGGCTTGGTGTACTGGCCCGCGCCGTTCTGCACCCACGCCGTCGGCGCCTTGTAGCGCAGGGCGTAGGCGAATTCGTCGTAGCCGATCGAGAACGGCACGGACTTGCTGCTGATCGCGGTCGCGATCTGCTCGGAGTCGCTGAACAGCCGGTACCAGGTGGCGTCGGGGCCCTGCGTGGGCAGCTGGATCGGGCGGACGCCGTCGGGCAGGTTGCCCATGCCGTTGGCGGCGTTGCGTTGCACGAACGCGTTGTACGCCGCGGGCGCGGACTTCGCGATGAAGTCGTAGAACAACGCCGTCGTGCCGGACTGGCCGGTTCGGCCCAGCAGGGTGATCGGCTGGTCCGGCAGGGGCTTGCCGCCGTTGGTCGCGGTGATCGCCGGGTCGCTCCAGCGCGTGATGTCGCGGCTGAAGATCCGGCCGATCGTCTGCCGGTCCAGGTGCAGGTAGTCGACGGTGCTGCCGCCCGCGTCCGTGACGTTGTACATGACCGCGACCGCGCCGGCGACGTCCGGGACGTACTGGTAGCCGCGGTTCTGCGCGCTGAACCCGCCACCGCCGGCGGCCTGCAGCGACGTCACCTCGGCTTCGGTCGCGCCGAAGTCGACCGTCCGGTCGCCGTACTGGTTGACGCCCGCGGGGGAGCTGTAGGAGGAGTAGTTGACCGGGATGCCCCGCGAGTTCGCGCCGTTCTGCCAGTCGTTCATCGCCGGCCCGACGTAGCTGGAGCCGGACCCGGTGAGCCGCGTCTCGGCCGACGCGTCGAAGACCGGCGTCAGCAGCAGGACGAAGACCAGCACGAGAAGGCGTCTCATCCGAACCGCCCGTTGACGTAGTCGGCGGTGCGCTCGTCTTCCGGCGAGCCGAAGATCTTCGCCGTCGGCCCGTGTTCGATCACCTGCCCCGGCTCGTTCTCGGCGGCGAGGAAGAACGCGCAGTGGTCCGAAACCCGTTGCGCCTGCTGCATGTTGTGGGTGACGATCACGACGGTCACCTCGTGCCCGATCTCGGCGATCGTCTGCTCGATCCGGCGGGTCGAGGTCGGGTCGAGCGCGGAGCACGGTTCGTCCATCAGCAGCACGTTCGGCTGCACCGCCAGCGAGCGCGCGATGCACAGCCGCTGCTGCTGGCCACCCGACAGCGCCCCGCCCGGCGAACCGAGCCGGTCCCGGACCTCGCGCCACAGCCCGGCGCGTTCCAGGCTCTGCTCGACGAGCGCGGTCTTGTCGGCGCACTTGACGCCGGCCAGCTTCAGCCCGGCGAGCACGTTGTCGCGGATGGACATCGCCGGGAACGGGTTCGGCTTCTGGAACACCATCCCGATCCGCAGCCGGACCTGCTGCGGACGGGTGCCGTCGGCGTAGATGTCCTGGCCGTCGAGCAGCACCTCGCCGGCCAGCGACGCCGACGGCACCAGCTCGTGCATCCGGTTGAGGATGCGCAGGAACGTCGACTTGCCGCAGCCGGACGGCCCGATCAGCGCCGTCACCTCGCGTGCGGGCATGGTCAGGGACACGCCCTCGAGCACCAGCCGGTCGCCGAACCACGCACCTACGTCACGGGCCTCGAGGGTGGCGGCACCCGGCGGCGGGCCGCCGACGAGCGCCGGCGCGACCACGGTGTCCACAGTGGACGTCACTTGTTCTCCCGGGGAGTACGGGCCTTGCGGCGGGACCGGTCGCGCCCGACCAGGCGGGCGAGCGCGAACAGGGTGAAGATGAGCAGGATCAGCACGAGTGCGCCGACGTACCCGCGCTGCTGGACGTTCTCCAGCGGCTGCTTGATGTAGCGGTACACGAACAGCGGGATGCTCTCCTGCGGCTGGGAAAACGGGTCGGCGTTCAGCGTGATCGCGCCGAACGAGGTGAACAGCAGCGGCGCGGTTTCCCCGGCCACGCGGGCGATCCCGAGGATCACCGCGGTCGTCACGCCGGTGCGCGCGGTCGGCAGCACGACCGACCACACCGTCCGGGCGCGGCTCGCGCCCAAAGCCAGCGACGCCTCGCGCAGCCCGGCCGGGACCAGCCGCAGCACGACATCGACCGTGCGCGTCACCGTCGGCAGCATGACCATGGTCAGCGCCAGCGTCGCCATGAACCCGCTGTAGCTGAAGAACCCCACCCCCGCGTTGGTGCCCGGGATGATGATCGCGGCGTAGACGAACAGGCCCGCCACGATCGAGGGCAGCCCGCTCATCGCGTCGACCAGCACCCGCACCGGACGCCGGAACCGCGAGCGCGTCTCGTTGAGGAAGATCGCGGTCAGCAGCCCGAGCGGGACGACGAGCACCAGCGCCAGCCCGGTCTGCTCCAGCGTCCCGACGATCGCGTGCAGCCCGCCGGTCTTCTCCACCGGGTCGGTCACGGCCACCGTGGACATGTCGTGGGTGAAGAAGCCCCAGGTCAGGTGCGGCGCCCCGGCGACGACGATGTAGCCGAGCAGGAGCAGCAGCGGGATCAGCAGGCCCAGCGCGCCGGTGGCGACCACGGTGGACACGAGCCGGTCGGCCGCGGCGAGCCGCCCGAGCCGGTCGCGCGTGACGAGGTAGAGCATCCCGAGGTAGAGCGGGTACGCCACGACCAGGTCGGCGAACCAGCCCGGTGACGTCAGCAGCAGGTGCATGACGAACCAGGTCAGCAGGAGCGCCGACACCGCGCAGCCGAGCGCGGCGAGCCGGTCTTCCCTGGTGGTCACGGGCGTGCGGCGGCGCACGAGCGGCCGGGGCCGCGGGGGAGCGGGCGCGGTCAGCGTCATGCGTCCACCCCGGCACCGGAGCGGCTGCGCGAGATGATGACCGACGCGCTGAAGTTCGTCGCCAGCGTGAAGACGAACAGCACCAGCCCGCACGCCATGAGCCCGTTGAGCGCCAGTCCCGACGCACCGGCGTTCGTGGCGATGAAGCCGGAGATCGTCGCCCCGCCGAACTGCAGGAAGTGCGTGGTGATCTCCGGGACCTGCGGCAGCAGCAGGGAAACGGCGATGGTCTCGCCGAGCGCGCGGCCCAGCCCGAGCATCGAGCCGCCGATGATCCCGCCGCGGCCGAACGGCAGCACCACCGTGCGCACCATGCCCCAGCGGGTGCTGCCCAGCGCCAGCGCCGCCTCTTTCTCGCCGGGCGGGGTCTGGGCGAACACTTCGCGGATCACCGACGTCGTGATCGGCAGCACCATCAGCGACACGATCAGCCCGGCGATGACCATCGAGTTGATGTAGAGCGCGTTCTCCTGCCGGGCGAACGGCGGGAACCAGCCGAAGTTGTCGCTCAGCCACTGCGAGAGCGGGGCGATCTTCGGCCCGACGAAGCTGAACCCCCAGAGGCCGTAGAGCAGGCTGGGGATCGCCGCGAGCAGGTCGACCAGCCCGGTCAGCAACCCGCGGATCCGGCCGCTGGAGTACTCGGTGATGTACAGCGCGGCCAGCACCGACAGCGGCACCGCCACCAGCACGGCGATCAGCGCGACCACGACCGTGCCGTAGAGCAGGCCCAGTACGCCGAGTTCGCGCGACGCGGGGTCGAACCGGACGGTGCTGAAGAACCCGAACCCGCTGACTCCGAACGCCGGCACCGCGCGGTAGACCAGGAAGAAGCCGATCACCACGAGGATGGCCAGCATGACCAGGCCGGCCCCGGTGGTCACCCGGCGGAAGGCCTTGTCGGCCCGGGAAAGCACCTCGGTGAGCACCCGCCGCGCCGGGGCACCCGGCGGGGACGGATCGGGCCGGGGGAGCGCGACGGTCACGAGCGGGGCCTTTCCGGGTCGGGGTGGCCAGGGCAGCGTCGGATGCCCCAGCGTGGCCAGTATGTGCCGGACGATCACCGGAAAGGTGTCCGTCCGGGGAACGCCCGACGGGCTGTGCGTGAATCACGTTCGCGGGTGCCGCGGCGGAGTTGACCCGGCCTGGCCGGGTCCGGGACGTTGCTCCCCGAGACGCTCACATTTCGTGGAATCCCCGGAGAAAACCGTGCTCCTCGCCAGACGTATCGGTCTCGTGCTCGCCTGCGGCCTGCTGGCGGTGCTCGGGCTGCTCGCCGTTCCGGCAGCGCAGGCCCAGGTGACCCCGCCCCCGCTGCCGTACACGATCCGGACCACCCCGGCCGACCTCTCCGCGGTGCGGGACGGCGACCCGCTGCGGATCACGATCTCCGGCCTGCCGGCGGGCGCGACCGCGAAGGCGTACCTCTGCCCGGCCGACCTGCGGGACGCGCTGCTGAAGCAGGTCAGCGGCCAGTGGGTGCCCAACAACGACCTGACCGCGCGCGTGTCGGCCTACTGCGGCACCGACTTCGGGGACACGCTCACCGGCGCGAAGGCCGGCCTGCCGGTGATCACGCCGTCGCGTCCGCGCAGCGCCACGACCGGCGACATCGTGTTCGACACGCCGGTGCCGCGCGGCAGCAGCACCCCGATCTACGTGGGCAACGACCCGGACTACACGTCGCTCGACCCGATCAAGGGTACCCGGGAGTGGCCGAACAACCCGGTGACCGCGACCGACCCGAACACCGGCGTCAAGATCCGCACCCGGCAGTGGTCGTACCTCTGCGACGAGACCCACCCCTGCCGGGTGATGCTGACCATCACGGCCAAGAACGCCGACGGGAAGTCGGTCACCTGGACCGACAGCACGCTCCCGGCGGTGACGCCGACGGCGCCGGACCTGATCGTCAAGGGCTGCGCCGGGCTCGGCGCGAACACGCTGAACGCGAGCATGCCGCAGCGGGCGGGCCGGTCCGCGGTGGCGTGGAACCAGGCGCTGTGCGCGCCGTCGAAGAGCGAGCAGCCGACGAACATCGTGTCCGAGACCGAGGACGAGGCGCTGACCTCGTTCGACACCGGCGCGTCGGATCTCGCGCTGACCGGTTCCGGCGGCGCGCTCGCGACCCAGACCGTGCGGGCCCGGCAGTACGTGCCGGTGGGGATAAACGCGACGGTGCTGGCCGCGGTCGGCTGGGCGCCGACCGACAAGGCGGACAACGGGAGTTCGCTGAAAGGCAAGCTGGGCGACACCTTCACCGTCACCCTCGACGAGCTGGCGACGATGCTGACCAAGGGCGGCCAGAACCCGGACGGCGACGGCCGCGGCGGCGTCTTCAAGGACGGCACGCCGCTGGTGACCCGCAACCCCGCGCTGGCCGCGGTCACCGGGCAGACGTTCGTGCTGAACCCGAACGCCCGTGCCGGCACGCTCGACTCGGCGTCCGGCTTCTTCGGGTTCACCGGGGAAGCGGGCAAGGGCACGGTGCCGCTCGCGATGAGCACGGTGCTCGAGAAGAACGCGGCCGGGTCCTGGGTGTTCCGGAAGATGGGCAACGATACTTACTACGGGGGACTCGACGGGATCAGCCCCGGCCGGATCACGGACCTGACCCAGCTCGACCCCGGGACGAACCGCCTCGACAACGTGAACGCGAAGGTCGGGCAGTCGGCCGTCCGCAAGGTCGTCGACGGCGTGACCGTCGGCAAGGACGAGACGCTCTGCAAGAACGGCTGCCTGAACTGGGTGGTCACCGACCTCGCGACGGCCAAGGCCTACGGCTGGACGCCGGTCGCGCTGCCGGACGGCAAGGGCGGTTTCGTGGCCCCCTCGGAACAGAGCCTGCAGGCGGCGGCCGATTCGATGACCGAAGGCCCCGACGGGACCCTCCAGCCTGGCACCGCGGCTCCGGGCACGTATCCGCTGACGTTCGTCGAATACCTCGCGGTCCCGGTGAACCCGCTGATCGACGCCGGCTGCAAACCGTTGACAGGCAAGCAGGATGCGCTGAAGAAGTTCACCGCGATGGTGCAGACGCGGGGCCAGGGCGTGCTGGCGCCGGGGCTCGCGCGCTTGACACCATCGCTGGCCGGGGCGGCGCTGGACCGGACCCTGCAGATCGGCACCGGGACGCCGGAAAAGGCGTGCCAGGAAAAGGAAGTCGCGAAGAGCCCGCCACCACCGGGCACCGGGACGCCGGTCTCCCCGGTCTCGAACGACCTCGGCCCGGCAGGCGCGGCCAACACCGGTACGACGCCCGCGGCCGACACCGCCCCGGCGCACGACGCGGTCCCGACCCAGCAGAGCGTGCAGGCGGCGAAGAACGTCGCCGACGTCGTGCGCATCCCGCCGTTCGCCGGCGCGGGCGTGCTCGGCGCGCTGATCCCGTTGCTGGCGCTGGTGATCCTGGCGGTGCTGCCGTCCGCGACGGCGCTGGTCACCGCCGGGCGGCCGGCCCCGGTCTGGCTGACGCGGTTCGCGGAGGCCCTCGTCGGTCTGTTCGCCCGGATGCGCGGCGGTCGCGCGTGAGCACCCGCACTTTCGTCCGGGTGACGCCCGGCTGGCTCGGTGCGGTCGCGTTCGCCTGGCTGGTGACGACCGCGGTGGCGTTGTCGCTGGTGGTCTACGCGCTGGGACCGATGCTGCAGAGCGGCGACCAGCGGGCGGCGCTCGCCGACATCCGCGGGCAGCTGGACCGGGCGCTCGGCGCCAGCCAGAGCCTGTTCGGGGCGGCGCCGCCGGCCGAGCCGGCGGAGTTCGGTTCGCCGGTCGCGGTGCTGGAAATCCCCCGGCTTCAGGCGCAGCAGGTGGTTCTCGAAGGGGTTTCGAGTGCCGAGACCGCGTCCGGGCCGGGGCACGTCCCGGGGACTTCCGGGCTCGGCCAGCCGGGCAACGCCGGGATCGTCGGCCGGAAGTCGGGCTACGGCGGCCCGTTCGGCGCGCTGGGCACGCTGCGCCACGGTGACGAGATCGTCGTCGCGACGACGCAGGGCCGGTCCGCCTACCGGGTGACTTCGGTGGCGGTGCGGCCGCTGGACGAAGGCCAGGACTACGGGAAGACCGAGGACGACCGCCTGACGCTGGTGACGTCGACGTCCTGGTGGCCGCTGGCGGCGTCGGAGGCCGTGGTGGTGACGGCCGGGCTGGAGGGCAAGCCGTTCCGCCCGACGCCGCAGAACGGCCGCGCGGACGCCCAGGACGGCCGCACGGGCGACGGCGGGGCGTGGGCGTCGCTCGTGTTGGCGTTCGGTGGGTTCCTGGCGGCCGCGGCGGGTTCGACGTACCTGTACCGCCGCTGGCGCCCGGTGTCGACCTACGTCATCACGGCGCCGGTCCTGCTGGCCCTGGCGGCGATGTCGGCCCTGGCCCTCTGGCGGCTCTTCCCGGCTTGGGCGTAGGCACAAGAAAATCGGGCCGGGGAGAGACTCCCCGGCCCGATTTTCGGGTCTTGCGGCGTCAGGACAGGGTGCAGGAAAGGCCGTTGTCACCCGAGATCGTCTTGAAGCCGTACTGCGTGATCAGCCCGGCGAGCGCGCCACCGCACAGCGGGCTCGCGGTCGAGGCGTCGTCGCCCTCGTCGAAGCCCACCGCGCGCTTGGCCTGGTCGTAGGCCGGCGTGCGGTTGTCGAGAACGTGGTACACCACGCGCGAGCCGAGGTAGGTGTCGGCGAACGCCGGGGCGTAGCTGCCCGCCGAGCCGGTCACCTGGTCGCCGTCGGAGCCGGCGCCGGTCAGCTTGTTCACGGTGAAGTCGGCGCGCTTGTCGGACTCGACGCCGTTGCCCTGCGCGATCCACTGGGCGTCGGAGTACGGGGCGATCGCGGTCGCGCGGTCGGCGTCCGGGATCGAGGTGCCGTCGTTCTCCTGGAAGCGGTTGATCGTCAGGCCGGAGATCGTCGCCGGGTCGAAGCCGAGCACCGTGTTGGTGAAGAAGCTCAGCGTGCCCGAGCCCACCTGCGGCAGGTACAGCTTGATCGCCGCGTCGGCCCCGCCGACCTCCGACCAGTTCGTGATGGTGCCGCGGTAGATGTCGCGCAGCTGGGTCAGCGTCAGGGTCAGGTTCGCGCCGGCCCCGGTCGACGAGGAGGACCACGCGACGCCGTCGCGGGCGAAGCCGTAGTACTCGAAGCTGGCCGGGTCGCTGGTGGAACGCGGCGACGACGAGCGGGCGATGTCGATCCGGCCGTCGCCGGCGTCGGCGGAGTTCTTCAGCGCGGTCTTGCCCTGCGACGAGCCGTTCGGGGTCGGCGCGAGGGTGAACTCCGGCGTGTTGCCGTCGCCCGGGACGTCGAAGGACGCCGCACCCGGCGGGACGTTGACGTAGTTGTCGGTGTCGCTGTTCCACGTCGCCGAGTTGGCGTTGGCGAAGATCGCCGAGGTGATGTTGAAGATCGTGTCCGACCCGGCCGCGGCGAGCACGTCCTGGTTGCCGTCGGCCGGCGCCACCGCCGAAGCCGTCCCCGTCAGAAGCAAGCAGGCCGCGGCCGTGATACCGGTCGCGCCGAGAAGCCGAGTAGTACGAGCACGCATCGTGTCAGCACTCTTTCTCTCTGGTTCCCCACATCGTCACGGGATTCCGTGACCACACCCATCTCCTCGCGCCACGCTGTCCGCCGCCGGTGTTCCGCGTTCCCACCCGACGTCGCGGTGGTTAAGCTCCGGCAAACGCACATTGCGTGATTGTTGCTCACTGAGCGGGTCGTGAATTGGCCCGGTACTTCGTCCGCCAGTCCACTATGGTCTCGACGTCGCGTGCGGTGTCCGCGGCGGCGACCGCCGAGCGGAAGCGGTCGAGCCCGCGCTGCGCTTCGATCCGGCGGCCGTAGGCGTGCGTGGCGACCGCGACCGGCCCGTCGGCTGCACGCAGCCGCCACCGCCAGCGGCCACCGCTCGCGTGGGCGAATTCGACGGCCGGCTCGTCGAGGTGGGCGCGGAGCCAGCCGATCGCGGCTAGGCAGTCGTCGACGCGCGCGAAGTCCGTCGCGGCGGCGCCCAGCGAGGCGTTGTTGCCGCCGAGCAGTCGCCAATGGACTCGGTCCGGTGCGGTCCGGACGAGCTGGAACCGGGGCTCCCGCTTCACCTGACTACGCCCCTGGCGCGTGCTCGGACGCGTCAGGAAGGCGCTTTCCCATGATCACATCGGGAAGATCGGCGCAGAGCGGGCAAAGTTACCGGATACCGTGAAGGCGCGACGGCCGGAAAATGAACAATAGCCACCCAAGCCGGCCAAATTGCTCCCGGCGGCCCAGTGTGGTCGGCCGATGGGGGCAGTGTCAAGCAAGCGAAATCCGATTGCTCGCCGAAGCCGCCGACGCGACCATGGGCCGGTGTCTGGAAGCGGATGGCTGGAAGAGGTGAAGTCCGGGCTCCGCGACGCCTTCAACTGGCACGGAGACCGAACGGACCCGGATTACTACGCCGACGTCACAGGTTGGTGGCGTGACCCCGCCCTGCTCGGGCACCTCGGCCCCGCGCTGGCGCACCTGTTCGAGGGCGAGCGGCCCACGGTCGTCCTCGGGCCGGAATCCCGCGGCTGCCTGCTGGGGCCGCTGGTCGCACTGCGCTTCGACGTCGGGTTCGTCGAGGTCCGCAAGAACCGCGTGGGGTCCAGCGACAGTGACGCGTGGCGGCAGCGAACCACCCCACCGGACTACCGAGACCGGCACCTCACCCTGGGTTTCCGCAAAAGCCTGCTCCAAAGCGGCGATCGCGTGCTGTTCGTCGACGACTGGATGGAGACGGGCGGCCAGGCCGACGGCGTCCACCTCCTCGTCGAGGACGCGGGGGCCACGTGGATCGGCGCGGCAACGGTGGTGGACGGGCTCCGCAGCAACCAAGCCCGGCGGCGTCTGAACGTCCGGTCATTGCTGCACGTCCGGGAGCTCTGATTTTGTCCAGGTCGTGGTCGCGACGAAGTCTTCGAACGACCGCGGCGGCCGGCCCAGGGCGCGCTGAACCCCGTCGGCCAGGTCGGCACCGCGGCCGTCGCGGAGGTCGACCAGCAGCCCGGTGAGCAGCTTCGCCACGTGTTCCGGGACGCCGTAACGGATTTGGCGCTCGACGAACGCCTCCGGATCGACGTCGACGTAGTCGATCTCCCGCCCGGTGGCCCGCGCGATGAGCGCGGTCGCTTCCGCGAAGCCGACCGCGCGGGGGCCGGTCAGCTCGTAGACCTGGCCGTGGTGCCGATCATCGGTGAGCGCCGCCGCCGCGACCTCGGCGATGTCCTCGGCGTCGACGAACGGGGCTCGTCCCTCGCCGGTCGGGAGGGTCAACGCGCCGTCGCGGATGGCCGCCGCCCATGGGCCCTCGCTGAAGTTCTGCGCGAACCAGTTCGGGCGCAAGATGGTCCAGGCCGCGCCGCAGCCGCGGACCGCTTCCTCCGCGGCGTGCAGTGGATGGCCGGCCTCGCCGGCGCGCGGGGCGGACAGCAGCACGAGCCGGCGGGCGCCCGCCGACACCGCTTCGGCCACGAACCGCGGGAGCCGGTCCCCGGCGCCCAGGTTGGGCTCCACGAGGTAGACGGCCGTGACACCGTCCAAAGTGGAGGGCCAGGTCGTGGGGTCGGCGAGGTCGAAGCCGCGGGTGCGGGAAGCGACCCGGGCGGCGGCGCCGAGCTGCCGGGCGACGCGGTGGCCGGTCTTGCCGGTGCCGCCGAGGATCAAGGTGGTCTGCATGTTCGTAAGCCAACTCGCTGCGGGCGAGACGATCCATGGGAGAAAGTCCCCGATCCCTTTGTCAGCGTCTACATTACTGAGATGGACGTTCTCAGCGACCTGCTGCACCGGGCCCACGCCGGCCACGCGCTCGTCCGGCAGCTGATCCAGCGGCCGCCGTGGTCGCTGGCCTTCGCCGACGCCCCGCCGCTCACGCTGGTGACCACCCTCGGCGGCCACGCGTCGCTGCGTGTCGGCGACGCCACGCCGGTGCGCCTCGCCGCCGGGGACCTGGCGCTGATCAGCGCCTCCGCGTACACGATCGCCGACGACCCGGGCACCCCGCCACAGCTGGTGATCCGCGGGACGAAGAAGTATCCGGTCATCGACGCGCAGCCGGTGAGGAACCCGGCGTCGCGCACCTACGGCGACGGCGAGCCGGGGGCCACCACCATGCTCCGCGGCGCCTACGAGCTGCACGGCGCCGCCGCGGAACGGCTGCTCGCCATGCTCCCGCCGCTGGCGGTGGTGCCCGCCGGGCCGCGGACCCGAGGCGCGTTGGACCTGCTCGCCGCCGAGGTGGCCTGTGACGAGCCCGGGCAGGACGCCGTGCTCCGCCGGCTGCTGGACCTGGTGCTCGTGCTGGCGCTGCGCGGCTGGTGCGCCCGGATGGAGCCGCCGCCCGCTTGGTACCGCGGCCTGAGCGATCCCGGCGTCGGCGAAGCCCTGCGCTTGCTGCACGCCGAGCCGGCGCACCGGTGGACGGTCGCCGAGCTGGCCGTCCGGGCCGGCCTGTCCCGCGCCGCGTTCGCCGCACGCTTCGCGCGTCTGGTCGGCGAGCCGCCGCTGACCTACCTGACCGGCTGGCGGATGACACTGGCCGCGGACCTGTTGCGCGACACCGAAGACACCATCGCCGCCGTCGCCCGAGCGGTCGGGTACGACGACCCGTTCGCCTTCAGCGTCGCCTTCAAACGCGTCCGCGGTGCCAGCCCCTCGGACTGGCGCCGCGCACGGGCGGCTCCCGGTTCGTGAACGCTTGTACTCGAGACGGCGATGACACGACCAGGCCCGGCCGGACTTCGGCCCCCGTGGACCTGGTTGGTCAAGCAGGCTAGTGTCAGGCCATGCAACCTAAAGTCAGGTCAGACGACCTGACGTTCACGGAAGCGGCCCGGCGCAAGCAGATCGTCGCGGCCGCGATCGACACCATCGCCGAGGTGGGCTACACCAAGGCCTCCTTCGCGAAGATCGCCCAGCGAGCCGGACTGAGCAGCCCGAGCCTGATCTCCTACCACTTCGCCGACAAGGACGAGCTGATCGGCCAGGTCGTCGCCGAGGTCTGCGCTGCGGGCGGGGAGGTCGTGCGTCCGCACGCCGACCCGGCCGCTTCCAGCTCGGACACGCTGCGGGCGTATGTCGAGGGCAGCATCGCCTTCTACGACACCCACCGCCGCCACCTGCGCGCGCTGATGCAGATCCTCAACGGCCACCCCCACGCTCGCGAGCGCTGGGTGAACGCCGCCAATTCCGCCGAACTCGACAGCATCGAACAGCTGCTGGCCCGCGGTCAGCGCGACGGCGAATTCCGGTCCGGCTTCGCCCCACACGCGGTGGCCATGATTCTGCGCGACCTGCTGGCCGGAGCGTTGCTCAGGCTGCTGGGCACACCCGACCTCGACGTCTCCGCCTACACCCGCGAGCTCGTCGCGCTCTGTCTGCATTCCGTCGAACCGGTCTCGTGAAGGAGTTCTCCTTGCCCGACATCCAGGGCCACGTGGCCCCCGGCTACGAAGCCGTCGCCGACGCCTTCGGGGCCAATTTCGCCGAAGGCGCCGAGGTGGGCGCGGCCGTCGCGGTCTACCGGCACGGACACCCGGTGGTCGACCTGTGGGGCGGGACACCCGATGACCGACGCACTGGCCGCGCAACGCCCGCTGTGGGAGCCCGGCACCCGCCACGGCTATCACGCCCTCACCTACGGCTGGCTCGTCGGTGAAGTCGTCCGCCGGATCACCGGTCGCAGTCTCGGCCCCTTCTTCCGCGACGAGATCGCCCGGCCGTTCGGCCTCGACTTCCACATCGGACTCCCCGAGGACGACCTCCACCGCGTCGCCCGGCTCGTCCAACGCCCACCCGACTTCTCACGCGCCGCGGGACTCGACCCGAGCCTGCCGCCCGAGCCGATGCGTGAGCTCGTCACGGCCATGATCGATCCGAACTCGCTGACCCGGCGCGCCCACGCCTGTGTCGACCCGCCGTTCGACCACGACCACCCCGCCGAGCAGACCGCCGAAATCCCCGCCACCAACGGCATCTGCACCGCCCGCGCGTTGCCACGCTTCTACGCCGCCTTGATCGGCGAGGTCGGCGATCATCGCATCCTCGACCCGCAAACCCTGGCCGCGGCCACGACACCCCAGGTCACGGGACCCGATCTTGTACACTGCAACCGTTCCACCTCGGCGTCGGCCTCGGGCTGCCCGCGCCAGGGGCCGCGTGGCACTCGCCGACCGCGTTCGGTTTCCCGGGATTCGGCGGCTCCCTCGGTTACGCCGACCCGGCGACAGGCCTGGCGTTCGGCTACGTCATGAACCACATCCGCCAGAACGCCACCGCCGACCAGCCGTCCGCCCATCTCGTCGCGGCACTCCGCAGCGTCGAGCCGGCGCATGACCGCCAAGGCTGAGAAAGCGCTCCCGGCCGGCCCGCAACTTTCGTCCGTTCGCGGGTGCCCGTCCGGGTGGTTCGCGCGTTAGGATCCGCTTCCATGATCGAGGACGACGTCCCGGCCGATCCGGTCGCCTCGCGCCGCCCGGCCTACCTGAACGACCTGGCCGGCGGCGTGGATCGGTTCTTCGAGCCTCGCCGCACCGGCTGTCCGTGGTGTGGCTCCGATGCCCTTCGTGGCCGGTTGCGTACCACCGACTTGCTGCTGCACAAGCCGGGCCGGTTCGTGCTCGACGAATGCCGGGACTGCGGGCACGTCTTCCAGAACCCCCGGCTGAACCCGGCGGGGCTCGAGTTCTACTACCGTGACTGCTACGACGGGCTCGGCGAAAAGAACATGACCGGGATGTTCGAAAGCAACCGGGCGGGCTATCGCTCCCGGGCCGAGCTGGTCCGGGACATCGGCGCATCGGGTGAGTGGCTCGACGTCGGCATGGGACACGGGCATTTCTGCAAGGAAGCCGCCGCGGTGCTGCCCGGTGTCAAGTTCGACGGTCTCGATCTCGGCGACGGGGTCGACCTGGCGCGCCGGGAGGGCTGGATCCGTACCGGCTACCGGGGCTTGTTCGTGGACTTGGCCGACGAGCTCGCCGGGCGCTACGACGTGGTCAGCATGTACCACTACCTGGAACACACCGCGGAACCCCAGCGAGAACTGGCGGCCGCGATGGCGGTGTTGCGGCCCGGCGGGCTGCTGGCCATCGAGCTGCCCGATCCGGAATGCCGCTGGGCGAAGGTGCTCGGCCGGTGGTGGATGCCCTGGCTGCAACCCCAGCACCTGAACCTGATGCCGATCGGCAACCTCCGCGCGGAACTGGTGAGTCGCGGATTCACGGTGGTCGCCGAGCAGCGTGCCGAGCCGCATTCCGCGATCGACGTGCTGGCCGCCGCGATCATGGCGGTCAACGCCCTGACGATCGCGGGTGAGGATCTTCCGTGGCGCGCCGCCCCGCCGGCGCGGTGGCGGCGGATCCTGCGCAAGGCCACGTTCATCGCGTGCGTGCCGTTGTTCGTCCTGGCCTCGGTGGCGGACCGGATCAGCGCACCGTTCGGCCGGCGGCGCGGGTGGTCCAACGCGTATCGGGTGGTGGCCCGCCGGGATGTCGCATAGGCCGCCCCTTTCGATCGCCGAAGCGTGAAGCTACGAACCCACCTGCGTGCCGGCCGCATCAAGGACGCCGGAACCCCGTTCATCCAGCCGGACAGGCGGCCCCGTTCACGGTGAACCCGGTCGGAGCGGGGTTCGAGGCGGCGAATGATCCGTTGAACCCCGTCGTGAAAGCTTCGCCCGGCTGGAGATCCGTCTTCCAGGGCGGAGCCGAGGCGGTCAGCCGGTTTCCGCGTTGGGTCCAGGTGCCGCTCCAGCCCTCGGTCAGCCGCTGACCGGCGGTGAACGTCATGGCCAGTGACCACGAACGAAGAGTGTCGGGTCCTCGATTCGTGATTGTCGCCGAAGCGGTGAAACCGTTCGGCCAGGAATGTTCGATCGCGAAGTGGACCGAGCAGCTCGGCCGGCTCGGCGCGGTCGTCGGCGTGCTGCCCGGGTTGGCGGCGGAGTTCGGAGCGCTCGTTCGGCTCCGCTCGGTCGACAGCGGCGTCGCCGGGGTGTGGGTGGCGCTTCCCGAGACCGGCCTGGCTGGGTGAGATGGTGATGAAACGGGGGATTGCGTTGTGCTCGGCGAGTCGGCAGCCAGCACCGTATCCGCGGAACCCGGGAAAGACGTGGTAGGTGTCGCGGTCGCCGGCGGCAGGGACACGAAGCGGAATTCCGTGGGCGGCGGGTTCGACGGAGCCGCCGCGGCGCCGATCACGGCGGCGAGTCCACATGCGACAGCCGTGACGCCGAGAGCCACCGCGGCCTGCACGCTCCTGCGTTGCTTCGTGGGAGCCTGGTAAGTCAGGTGTTTCCCCTGGCGGCTGCCGAGTTCCCGTCCTTCGGGAGGGGCGCCGGTGACACCGCGGTCCGGTGTGGCCGGTCTTCGCGCGCGTGCTCCTGCGGTACGAAGAAGTTCGTCCACCGAGAGCTGGTCGTCCTTCCGGTGCCCAGGGGGCATCACTACCGAACCTCCAACGTTCGAACAGCCCTTCCGATTGTCCGCCGTCGACCGGCGCGAACAATTCGACCCCAGCACGGACCGCCTTCACCGCAGCGGGCGCGGGGAAGGTGGGGGTGACTCCTTGGGAATTGCTCCGTCTGGGGGAGTGGGGCTGACGGGAATCTTGCGGTTCCCATGATCGCATACTCGTCGCGTCAAGGCATCGATCGACCTGTCGATCCGTTACGGCCTAGACGAGTTGCGCCGGAGGAACATGCGAGCCGTGGTCGCCGAGATCACTGTCCATTGCGGAATTCGGCTCATTTCACGAGCGTCGATCAGTCTAGTGATCACTGGGCCGATCAAACGCAACTGGGGCCGAACCACCGAAGATAACAACGCCACAACGGTGTCTGTCCAGGCGAGGAGGAACACCCGGTCAGGCGTCCCCGTGCCGGCCGGCGGGGGCCACTACCGCCCGCCGGTCCGGCACTGGAGCCGGTCTCGACCTCAGAGCTGAGCTCCCGGCGGGAACGTGTTGACCGCGTCGGCGAGCGTCTGCGCGAGTTTGTCGTAGTAGCCGTCGTTCGGGGTGGTGCCGGTCAGGTAGCCGGGTGCGATCGTGGTGATGTTCCCGCTGTCCCGGACAGCCTTGTCGAAGTCGACGATGTCGTCGGCGCCGTAGTCGTTGAACCGGGCGACGAGGTCTGCGTTGAGCTGCTGGCGGTTCTTCTCCCGTTGGTCGCTTGCCGCGAGGCCGAGGGGTGGCACGGTGGTCAGCACGACGTGGACCAGCGAGCCGTCGGCACGTCGGAGGCACTTGAGGCCGGTGGGGCTCAGGCAGCTCATCAGTGAGGTCAGCTTCTGCTCGATGCTGGTGACGTTCGCGCCGTCGAGGATGTCGTTCGTGCCGAGGGCGAGCACGACGGTGCGCAGGTTCGGCGTGGACCGCACGGTCTGGTCGAG
Source organism: Amycolatopsis mediterranei (assembly GCF_026017845.1). NCBI lineage: Bacteria > Bacillati > Actinomycetota > Actinomycetes > Pseudonocardiales > Pseudonocardiaceae > Amycolatopsis > Amycolatopsis mediterranei. The sequence continues at coordinate 8,458,937 of NZ_CP100416.1, read as the reverse complement.
CGTGGCGGTCGCGTTGCCGGCGCTGAGCCCACCGGGTCGTGCCTGCGGACCGACGCCGGGTCCGCTGTTGTACAGCTGGGCCACGTCGTCGGGGTCGAGAGCCTTCTGGAAGACGCGAGCATCGGAAATGGCGCCGGTGAAGTAGTTGTTGGCGCTGCCGTTGAGCTGCACCACACCGCCGATGGTGAGCGGGCCGGTCGCGTTCCAGGGAACGACCGGGCTTCGCACGGTGCCGGCGAGTGCTCCGTTGACGTAGAGGCTCAGGTTGCCGCTGGTCACGTCGAAGGTGCCGGCGAGGTGCGTCCAGGTGTTGAGGTCGGGCGGCCCAGCGGCGTGCACCGCCGTTTGCGGCGCGGTCGACGAGTCGGTCTGCGGGGTCAGGAACGTCCACGATTTGAGGACCGCCGAGTACTGCAGGTAGAAACCACCCATCGCGGTGCCGGTCTGGCTCATTACGGTCTCGAAGGTACTGGTGGAGGACAACTTCACCCACGCGGACACGCTGTAGTTCTTGGCGGTGTTGAGCACCGGGCCGCTCGTGCTGACCATGCCGCTCGCGCCGTCGAACACGGCGGATCCACCGTGTTCGGCGCTCCAGCTCACCCCGCCGCCCAGGGTGCCGTTGTGGTTGCCCGCGCTGTCGACGGCGGTGGCGCCGGTCCCTTCGCCGAGCTTCCACTGTCCGGTCGGGCCGGTGCCGGTCAGGCTGGCGTTGACCAGGCCACCGGGCAGCGGTGTGCCGCCCGCGGCCAGTTTTGCCGGCAGCTTGTCGAGCCAGGTACCGCCCGGGCTGCCGGCGGCCGAGGTTTGGTCGCCGAGCACGGCGACCGTGCCCTGGGCCGGGTCGGTGGTCGACACGTCGATCGCGGTGACGTAGTAGGAGCTCGCCAGGGTCGTGGTGAACGGGGCGCCGTCGGTGTTGGCGGTGGCGTCGCCGCTCGCGAGGTAGCTGCTGTTGTTCGCCGACCGGTGTGCCGCGGTCCGGGTGACCGCGGTCGGCAGGTGCAGGCTGACCACGAGGTTCCCGGTCGGGGTGGCCGGGACGGCGACGGGGTCGCTGTAGCCGTCGCCGCCGGCGGGCAGGGTGATCGAGTGCCGGCCACACCCGGCCGCCAGTCCGGCGCTCGCGCAGAAGGTCAGCTGGACCGGCGCACCTGCGGTGGCGGCGGCTGTGCCGCTCTGGGCCGCGAAGGTGACGTCGTCGAGCGTCGTCGGCGTCTCGACACCGTTGTTGGACAACCGGATCCGGGCGTTCGCGCCGGAGATCGCCGGGTGCGCGACGATGCGCAGCGTCTGGTTCGCGAGGCCTGCCGTGCCGGGCGGCTGGGCGGCCGCGTTGTCGGTGGGTGCGGCCCAGGCGCCGAGCCAGCCGGCGTCGACCGGCCGGGGAGCGATCGCCATCACGTGCAGCGCGCGTGCGCAGGTGTCCGGCAGGAACGTGGTGCCCATGTTGGGCAGGGACACCGAAGCAACCTGCTTGGTCGGGTCGGCCGGCACGAACATCGCGTACAGCTTCGGGTGGTACGTGCCCGGCGAGGTCCCCGTGTTCCAGTGCGACAAGATCGCCGCCGGTGCCTGGCCGGGACCGCCGTCGATCCAGTCGGGCACGGTGGCCAGCGTCGCGTCGGAACGGGTGCCGTCGGTGTAGGTGATCGACATGGTCGTGGCCGGTGAGGCACCGCAAGTGGCGGCCGCCAGCAACCCGACCCCGGTGGCCATCACCTGCTGCGCGGCGGGGAGCGGAATGGTCTGCCCGGCGGCCACGACGTTGTCGTTCCCGGTGGCCGCGTTGGCCGCGGGCATGGTGAACCGGGCGCCGCCGTAGGTGAGCGTGGAGCCGGGGGCGAGCCCGGCGGCGGCCAGTGACTGCGCGGAAAACCCCTTGCTGCCGAAATCGACCGAGCCGACGGTGCTGTTGTCGGTGCCGATGCCGTGGTTGTTCATCGCGTCGGTGAAGCTGGCGGCGGTGACGTTGTTGATCGGGGTCACCGCGAGGTAGTCGACGCCCGCCATGTAGCGGCTGCCCGTCGACGCCGGGTTCGTGGCCACCACGGTGATCTTGTAGGTGTGTGCGCCCTTGGTCAGGTGCAGCCCGCCGAAGGCCAAGTACGCGGTGGCCCCGGTGGCGTCGTAGCCGTCCCAGGGGGTGGTGTCCGTGCCCAGCAGCGGCTTGCCGTCCAACGCGATCAGCAGCTTGCCGTAGTCCCAGGACTTCGTCAGGTTCGCGCCGAGTGCGTAGTCGGCTTCGATCGGGGTGGTGAAGGCCATGCTGAACGACTGGCCGGCGGCGCTGCCCTGGAACCAGAGCTGCTGCTGACCGGACCACGGCCAGTTGCTGCCACCCGGCTGGGCACCGAGGCCGACGTTCTGCCCGTTCGGCTGGGCCGGGGTGATCGCTCCCGTGTTCTCACCCTCGAGGTGGGTGGTGGTCACGCCGACGTTCGGCGAGACGTAGAACGCGTAGGGCGCCGACTCGGGGGACATGTTGTGCGCCTTGTCGAAAGTCCGCACGTACATCGTGTGGTACCCCGGGCTGAGCCCGGCCGGAACGGTGATGCTCGCCTTGCCGTCCGCTGTGGACACCCAGCCGCCGTTGGTGAACGTCTGGTCGTAGTTGCAGTCGGCGGTGTGGGGCAGCGTCTCGGTCCCCGCGCCGGCGAAGGTGTAGGAGAACCCGGCCACGTAGGGCGTGCCCGCGGCGTTCACCGTGATCTTCCCGCCGACGCCCTGTGGCGCACCCCAGTTTCCGCTGGGGTAGTCGAAGCTGCTTATCGACGGTACCTGGGTGATCGGCGTGCTGATCGCACTGAACTGGTACCAGGGTGACCAGCCCGGTGACCAGGTGTTCTTGGACGAGTCCCCGGGAAACGAGTTCTCCACAGTGACTCGGAAGGCGTTGTCGCTGTTGCCGAGGTCGGCACCTTCCTGCCACCCCGCACGGGCTCCGGAGGCCGAGCCGACGGCCGTACCGTTGCCCGCTTTCCAGGTGGCCCCCGTCGAGTCCCAGAGCTGGTACCAGAGGCCGACGTTCAGCGGCGGGTTGTTGTTGTCGGTCGCGGTGGCGTAGAGCGTCGGGAAGGCGTCCGGGGTGTAGACCTTTCCACCGCAGACGACTTCGTGGGACACGTGCAGATCGTTGGCGTCGTTCGGCGGGAAGCTGAACGTGACGTCGAAGCTGGCGCCGGTGGCGAACTTCTTCCACTGGGCGCCGTCACCTTCGTTCACCGCGGTCAAGGCCAGCGTGGTGTTGGGCCAGCTGCCGTTGGCCGCGTCGCGTGCGGCGGTGATCGAGTTGAAGACCACGTTGGCCGCGCCACCGCAGCCGTCGCCGGCGTGGGAGTACTGGGTGTCGATGACGCCGCCGAGCGGGCCGGGCCAGCGGGTCCCGCTGTTGATGACCCCGGCTTCGTGCAGCTGGACGGGCTCGTCGGTGCAACCTTGGTACTGGTGCACTTCGTTGGCGTAGAAGGACGACGAGAAGATCGTCGCCACCCTTCCGTTCCGCTGCTGCAAAGGTCCGCTGTCCATCTGGAAGTACGACCGCGCGGTGCCGATACCGCTGCAGTGCGCGGTGTCACCGCAGTAGCCGACCTGCTGCGGGAACCCTCCGTTGTTGAACTCCTGCTCGCTCGTGCTGCCGTTCGAGACGACCAGCCAGGCTTGGGTTCCGCCGGACATCGACGGGTCGAGGTAGAGCGGATAGGTGACGCCGGGACCGGTGAGCGCGCCCGCCGGCGGCACGAGCGTCAGGCTCGCCGTGGTGCCGGCGCCGAGGTCGGCGGCGGCCTTCTTCGCCGTGGCAGGAGCCGAACCGCCGAGGGTCAGCGCCAGCGGGCTCAGGTGCCCTTCGGCGGGATCGGTGGCCGAGGGCACCCCGGTCTTGACGTCGTGTGCCGAGTCCCACATCACCGGGGCGGCACCGTGGAAGACCTCGGTGCCCGAAGCGTCCTTTGCGGACAGTCTGCCGTCGTCGTTCGTCAGGGCCAACCCGGTGCCGGTGACGGTCAGCTTGAGGCGGCCCAGTGCCGGGTTCGCCGCCGCGGCGGCGTCGTGCACGATCAGGACTTCGCTGTAACTGTCGGCCTGGGCGGTCAGTTGCAGGTCGACGCCGGGCAGGACCGCCGGGTACGTCGCGGTGGCACCGGAGAGCACCGGTGCGGGCAGAGTGTCCGGCCAGGAAAACGCAATCGACTTGTCACCCGAGGTCAAGGACACGAGCGGACCGCTGCCGCCGTTCGAGAACCGGAGATCGGCGCTCACCGCGGCCGGGCGGAGCATCCCGTCCGCAGCCGGCTTCAGCGTCGGGTCCACCGGCACCCAGCCACCATCGCGCCGGACCCGGACCGGGTGCACCGACGACGACATCGTGAACGTGGTGTCCGGATTGGCCACCACCCGGCGGGTCTCGGTGGTCTGGTCCGCGACTTCGACCGGGTGGCCGGTCTCCGCGGCCCGGGCCACCGCGCTCTTCTCGGCAGGCGAGGTGGGTGAAGCGGCTGCCGGCGCACTCGCCGCGAGCGCCGGTGCCGCGGTCGCCGGCGAACCGAGCGCGGCGGATGCGGACACGGCGGTGGCGACGACCAGTCCGATGTGGACGAGCCGCCGGGAAACACCGGAACGGATTCTGAAACCGGACATGCGCACGCGAACGCCGCCTCCCCCTAGCAAGCTGGCTCATTGCCAAGCCAACGGCGAACGCAGACGCTAGCTGCGAGAGGAAACCGGCGCAAGGTCCGAACGCGACCGGAAGGCAAATGAAGTCTTTAAGAAGAGTTTATTATCTCTATACTTTCTACTGAGAGTAGTTTTTCGCCGCAATCGCTCGGGGCTGCGGCGTGGCCCGGCCTTGACGTTCCCGCATCCGGCCTCTTGTTCGGTGGATGTCGATCTGTGTAGCGTTTTGATCTCCGGGCGTCCGGGTGTTCGAGGGGGGAACGCGATGAGCCGCGTCATGGGGACGAGTACGTCTGTGCGCAGACGCCCGTGGGGATCGCTGAGACAGCCCAATCGCTGGCTGTCGACGGCTATTGCCGCGACGTTGGTCACTTCGCTGGTCAGTGCCGTGGCCGGGCCGGTCGCCGTCGCCGCGCCACTGCACCGCCGTCCGGACGTGCAGAGCGAAAAATCCGTACCGCACAAAGACTTCCCCCTGCAGAAGCCTCCTTCATCAAGCAAACAGGACAGTGGGACGCCGTCGGCCGATCTGCCGGCCGCCGGCGACGCCGAAGTCAGCTTGACCGCGACCGCCGCGGGGCGACGACCGGCCCAGCGAGCCGGAACCACGCCGGTTCTCCTGGGCCGCGCCGCCCAGGGGACCGCGCCGAACGCGACGTCGGATCCGTCGCCGGCGAACTTCCACGTCCACCTGGCCGATCAGTCGGTGACGCACAAGGCAGGCATCAGCGGCGTGCTCTTCACCGTCGCCCCCACCGGCGCCGGGGCCACGCAGGCGACCGTCGGTGTCGACTACTCGCGGTTCCGCGACGCGGGCGGTGGCGATTTCGGCAACCGCCTGCACCTGGTCGGGCTCCCGGCCTGCGCGCTGACCACTCCGGAGGTCGCGGCCTGCCGGGTCCAAACCCCGTTGCCGGGCAACGTCAACGACGGCAAAGCGGGCGTCGTCTCGGCGGAGGTCACCTTCGCCGGTGCCAAGCCGGCGGCCACCTCCGGTGCGCAGCAGAGCGCGATGCCCGCGGTCGTCGCCGCGACCCCCGGCCCGTCCGGCCCGAACGGCACCTTCACCGCCACCTCGCTCGCGCCGTCGGGTACCTGGTCGGTCGGCGGCGCGACCGGCAACTTCACCTGGACCTACCCGATCGCCACCCCGCCACCCGCGGCAGGCGGCGACGTCGCACCCAGCGTCGGCCTGTCCTACGACTCGTCCGGTGTGGATGGTCACGTCGCCTCGACCAACGACCAGCCGTCGTGGATCGGCGAGGGCTGGGACTACAACGCGGGCTACCTCGAACGCACTTACCGGCCGTGCGCCGATGACCCGGCGGGCACCTCCGGCAAGACCACCGACCAGTGCTGGGCCGGTCAGATCCTCACGCTGAACCTCGGCGGCCAGTCCACCCCGCTCGTCCACGACGACGCGCACCCGGACGTCTGGCGCCCGACGACCGACAACGGCGCGCGGGTCGAGCGGCTCACCGGCGCCGACAACGGAGCACTCGACGGCGAATACTGGCGTGTCACCACGACCGACGGCCTGCAGCACTACCTCGGCCTGAACAAGCTTCCCGGTGCCGGCGACCAGCGGACGAACTCCACCTGGACGACCCGCGTCTACGGCGCGCACTCCGGCGAGCCCTGCAACAGCTCGGCGGGCTTCGCGGCATCGTCCTGCACGCAGGCCTACCGCTGGAACGTGGACCTCGTCGAGGATCTGCACCACAACGCCACCGCGTACTACTACACGACCGAGAAGAACTTCTACGGCGCGAACAACGCGACAGCCGGCGTCGAGTACACCCGCGGCGGCTCCCTGTCCAGGATCGACTACGGGCTCCGGGACGTCGGCGGCGTTTACGGCGCACCCGCCCCGGACCAGGTCGTGTTCACCACTTCCGAGCGTTGCACGCCGGCCGACGCGGTCACCTGTGATCCGGCGCAGTTCACCAAGGACAACGCGAAGTACTGGCCGGACACCCCACAGGACCAGAAGTGCGACTCCGGGGCGACCTGCGACAACCACTCGCCCACGTTCTGGTCCACCAAGCGGCTCACGAACATCACCACGCAGTACTACAACGGTTCCGGCTACACCAAGGTCGACTCCTACGACCTCGGCCAGAAGTTCTTCGTCGGCCAAGATCCCGCCATGTGGCTGAACTCGCTCAACCGCACCGGGTTCACCCCCGACGGCCACTCGGTGACGACACCGCCCCTGAGCTTCGACGGCCAGGCGATGGACAACCGGGTGCTGAACTACAACAACCAGCCGGCGATGATCCACCGGCGGATGACCCAGATCACCACCGATACCGGCTCGATCATCAAGATCGGCTACACCACCCCTGACTGCACCAGCAGCCACGTGCCCGCGGACCCGGCCCACGACACGATGCGGTGCTTCCCGGTGTACTGGACGCCGGCCTACGACACGACCCCGATCCTCGACTACTTCCACAAGTACCTGACGACGTCGGTCGAGCTGCAGGAACCGCACGCCGTTTCCCCGAGCCAAGCCAGCACCTACACCTACGTCGGCGATCCGGCCTGGCACTTCGACGACAACGAGCTCGTCAAGCCGGCGAACCGGACCTACGGTCAGTTCCGCGGCTACGGCAAGGTCGAGGTCCGCACCGGCGCGCCGGCCGGCGCGGGGCAGCAGACCCTGACGACCACGACGTACTACCGCGGCATGGGCGGCACCGTGCCCGACTCGCTGGGCGGAACGGTGCCCGACGACAACATCTACGCCGACCAGGTCCGCGAGACGGAGATATTCGACGGGAGCGGCGGGGCGCACGTTTCCGCCACGATCAGCGATCTGGTCACGGTGGCCACCACCGCGTCCCGGGCTCGCGCCGGGCTCCCCGCACTGACCGCGAACATCGTCGCGACCGGCAAGAAGCGGATGCTGACCGACCTGGCGGCCGGGGGCACCAGGCAGAGCACGACCACCACCGGCTACGACAGCTTGGGCCGGGTGGTCCGGCAGAACGAGTCCGCCGACGGTCTCCCGGACCTCTGCACGAGCACCACCTACGCGGAGAACCTCAGCTCGTGGGTGCGGGCGTCGGTGGCCGAGACGATCAAGGCACAGCAGACCTGCCCCGCGCCGGACGTCCCGCTGACCGCGTCGGCGATCCTGTCCGACCAGCGGCACTTCTACGACAACCTGAGCGCCACGGGGGTCGTCGGTGACGCCGCCGAACCGACCCGCACCGACACCGCGACCGTCAACACCGGCGGTGCCTTGACCTGGGTCACGACCAACCGCGCCTCCTACGACTCCTCGGGACGGACCCTCAGCACGACCGACGGCCGCGGCTACGTCACCAAGCAGTCCTACGTCCCGGCCGAAGGAGGCGTGCTCGGCCAAACGACGACCACGAACGCCAAGAACCAGACCACGACGGTCACCCTCGAGGGCGGCCACGGCAAGACGACCAGCGCGGTCAACGTCGCCGGACAGCGCACCGACGCCGACTACGACGGGCTCGGCAGACTGATCTCGCTGTGGCTCCCGGGGCACGCGAAAGCAACTCAGCCGGCCTCCACCACGTACAGCTACCTCCTGCAGAACACCGGCCCGATCTCGGTGACGACCAAAACCCTCGTCGATTTCGGCACCGGAACCAACTACGTCACCGCCGTCGAGATCTACGACGCACTCGGCCAGTCACGGCAGAAGCAAGTCGATGCCGAAGGCGGCGGGCGGGTCGTCACCGACAGCTTCTACGACGGCCACGGTTGGAAGAGCCAAGGAAACGACGCGTATCAGACCGATGGCGCCCCGGCCACCACGATGATCGCCGTCGCCGACTCCCAAGTTCCGTCCAGGCACGTGCTCGCCCACGACGGAACGGGACGCCTCACCGAGGACACGTCGTATCACGGGCTGAACGCGACCTGGTCGACGAAGACCGTCTACGGCGGTGACCGCACCACCACCGTCCCGCCGGCCGGCGGGATCGAGAGCACCACCCTGATCGACGCGAGCGGCAAGACCGTCGAAACCCGCCAGTACACGGCCCCGCCGGTGATCAGCGGCAACGTCGTGTCCGGCGGCACCTACGACGCGACGTCGTACCACTACGCGGCCACCGGCCAGCAGGATCGCGTCACCGACCCCGGCGGCAGCGTCTGGAGCTACGGCTTCGACATGCTCGGCCACCGGACGAGCCAGACCGACCCGGACTCCGGTACCTCGACCTCGACCTACGACACGAACGGCAACCTGGCCACGACCACCGACGGGCGTGGCCAGACCCTGGCCTACGACTACGACGAGCTCGACCGCAAGACCGCCGAATACCTGGTGCCCGCCACCGGGCCGAAGCAGAAACTCGCCTCCTGGGTCTACGACACCCTCCAAGCCGGCAAGCAGACGTACTCCACCCGCTCGACCCCGAACGGTGACTTCCGCGTCGGCGTGACCGGTTACGACGACATGGGGAACCCGCGCGGGCAGATCGTCGGGGTCCCGGCCGGTGAACAGGGCTTCGCCGGCAACTACACCACGACGTTCGCCTGGTCCACGACCAACCTGCTGCTCACCAGCACGCCACCGGCGATCGGCGGGCTGCCCGCGGAGTCGATCGCCACCAGCTACGACAAGCTGGGCAATCCGACCACCACCACGGGGTACAACGCCTACGTTTCGGCCAGTTCCTACACGCCGCTGGGTGAGGCGCAGCAGTACACCCTCGGGCCGTCGAACAACCAGGCTTGGCTGACCTACGACCGCGATGCGCAGACCCGCAAGATCACCAAGGTCGACATGTCGGCGCAGCGAGCCGCGTCGGGTCAGCTGGATGACACGACGTACACCTACAACGCGGCCGGGAACATCACCCGCTCGGTCGATGTGGAGGGCCAAACCGGGGCGCCCACCCAGACCCAGTGCTACGGCTACGACCCGCTGGACCGCCTGACCCAGTCCTGGACCGCCACCGACAACTGCGCGGCCGCACCGTCGACCACCTCCGGCAGCAGCAACATCGGCGGCCCGAACCCGTTCTGGACGTCGTGGACGTTCGACAAGGCCGGCCTGCGCAAGAACCAGGTTCAGCACGCGCTGCCCGGAACGACCGGCGGCGACACCACGACCACCTACACCTACCCGGCCGCCGGGTCCGCCCAGCCGCACACGCTGAGCTCGACCACGACCACCGCACCCACCGGTACTTCGAGCGCGAGCTACGGCTACGACAAATCCGGCAACACCACCGGCCGCACCCTCCCCACCGGGCAGCAGACCCTGACCTGGGACGCGGAGAACCGGCTCGCCACCGTGACGACCACGGCCGGTGAGACCTCGTACGTCTACGACGCCGACGGCAACCAGCTGCTGCGCCGCGATCCGGCGAACAAAACCCTGTTCATCAACGGGCAGGAGCTCGTGCGCGACAACGCCACGGGGAAGCTGTCCGGCACGAGGTACTACAAGCACAACAGCACCACGGTCGCGATGCGCGTCGGCGGGGCGAACCCGCAGTACCTGGTCAGCGACTTGCACGACACCAGCCAGGTGGCGGTCGACTCGTCCACGTTCGCCGTCACCCGGCGAGCGATCGACCCCTACGGAAATCCGCTCGGGAACCCGACGTCCACCTGGCCGGACAGCCACGGCTTCCTCGACAAGCCCACCGACGCCGCGACGGGCCTGACCGACGTCGGCGCACGGAAGTACGACGCCACGACCGGCCGGTTCATCTCGCGCGACGCCATCACCGAGAAGACCGACCCGACCCAGCTCAACGGCTACGCCTACGCCGGCGACAACCCGGTCAACCAGGCCGACCCGACCGGGATGAGCCTGTGGAGCTGGGTCGGCGACCACATCGACACCATCAGCACGGTGCTGGTCGTCGCCGTCGTGGTCGTCGCGGTGGTCGTCGCGGCACCAGTGGCGCTGCCCGCGCTCGCCGCTGCTGCCGAAGTAGCCACCGAAGCGACCGCTGTCGTCGGCGCTGCCGTCGAAACCTCCACCGCGGCCGCGACGGCCGCATCGGCCGCCGAAGGTGCCGCGACAGCGTTCGCCGCCACCGGGTCACCGGCGATGGCGGCGATCGGCGCCGCGTCCAACGCCCTCACCACGGCGGCACCGGCCATCCTCGGTTCCGGCGCGGCGGGCACCATCGCCATGGCCACCGGTGCGGTGGTCTCGGAGTTCGTCGGGGCGTCGAACTCGCTCGGACCGCGCGGCGGCTGCGCGAACAGCTTCGCCGCCGGTACCGCGGTGCTGATGGCGGACGGCACCACCAAAGCCATCGAGGACGTCCGAGTGGGTGACCAGGTCACCAACGCCGAGCCCGGCAGCGATCGGACCGAGCGGCACACCGTCACCGACATCCACGTGACCGACACCGACCGGGCCTTCGACGACCTGACCGTGGACACCGCACTGGGCCCGCAGACGATCACCAGCACGGCACAGCACCTGTACTACGACGAAACCACCCATTCGTGGACTCCGGCACAGGACCTGAAGATCGGGGACCTCCTCCAGGGTCCGCACGGCGAGCACGTGAGGGTTCTGGCGAACCGGCACTACACAGCGAAGATCCGGACTTACAACCTCACCGTCGACCGGGTGCACACCTTCTACATCGTGGCCGGCACCCAGCCGGTGCTGGTGCACAACCAGAACCGGTGCGTCGGTACGAAGCCCTTGGAGGGTGAACACCTCGAAGGGGCCAAGGACGCCATCGCCCACTTCAGGCAGGGGCACGGTCCCGGCGCGAGCCAAACCCGTGGAGAAGTCGGCGAGTTCGACAAGGACTCGGTCTTCATGAAGGGCAGTGACGAAGAAGTCTCGGAACTGCTGGAGCACGTCGTCCTCAACAGCGACTCGTTCGACAACCCCTCGACCAACACCGAGGGGAACGGCGCACGGCACGTTCATTTCGCCAAGTTCGACGACATCGTCGGAACCGACTTCGACAAGGGCTCCGGTATCCGGCGCAAGACCAGGTGGGTGATGATCGTCGTCGACGACTACGACGACCATTTCGTCACCGCGTATCCTGTCTCGCAGTCCAAGGTCGCGAATGCGACCGGACAGACGAACGCGCAGCTGGACGCACTGTCCAAACCGGCCTCGGCAACCAAGCCCTGTACCCCGATGCGCTGCAACTAGGGAGGAGTGGTGACGGGCATCAGCGTCGAATCCGCCCGGTACCCGATCGTGGACGGGTTCGCCGTCCGGCTGGTCGATCAGGGCTACTACGGGATGCAGCCCCGGTTCTTCGACGGCGCGGGGCGGGACCTGGGCGGGTTCAGCTGGGGCACCTGGATGGATGTCCGGATGCGCTCCTGGGCCGCCGGTGACATCCCGGCCGGAACGACGGCGAAGCCGTTTTACGACGACGAACAGGGCTGGTGGCTCCAGATCCGGCCGGACGGCGAGTTCGTCTTCGTGCTGGAGGGCGAAGACGATCGTGATCCCGTCGAGATCCGGTTCCGGGTGCGGCGGGACGAATACTTCGCCGCCTGGACGGACGCGATCGGTGAAGCGCGGAAAACGTGCAGCACCTACCTGAGCCTCGACGAGGCCGAACGGGCGTCAGGACCGGTGACCCGGCTGGTCCTCGGTAGTCACAGCGCCGATTCGAGCCTCGACGACGTCGATCGGGTCCTGCGTTTTCCCGAACTCGTCCAGCTCACCCTTCTCCGGTGCGGGCTGACAGCTCTGCCCGGCGACATCGGGCAATTGTCGCGGCTGCGCTATCTCGACGTGGACGACAACCAGCTGACCGCCCTTCCTGATTCGATCGGGCAGCTGAGGCAGCTGGAGCACTTGAACGTCATGCGCAATCGGTTGCGAGATCTGCCGGAGCCGCTCTTCGACCTGCCGTCGTTGCGTTCGCTCAACTTGATCGCGAACGAGTTCTCCGCCGCGCCCGCGGGGCTGCGCCGCCTCCCCGCGTTGCGCAGTGTCCGGTTGGACGGCAACCCGCTGCCCGAGAGCGAGTTCGACCGGCTGCACGCGTGGTTCGATCACATCGACGGCTTCGACCGCTACTTCGGCTGACAGGGACCCCAGGCCATGGCTCGGCGATCCACCGGGACGCAGACACCGTTCGACCGGCTGCTCCACCTCTCCCGGCCGCGGACTCCGGAACGTGACCTCGCCGATTTCGAGGCAGGCGAGACGATCCAGGTGCTCTGTCTGGTGTGGACACTCGGCGGTGCGCGCAACTACGAGCTCAGCGGCCGAAAGCTGGCGCTGGCCAAACCCGGGCACCTCTACCTGACCAAAGGGGCACCCGTCGAGTGGCGCCGGGCCGGCGCCTCGGACGCGCTCACGAAGTACCTGCTGTGGGCGATGTCGACGCTCGGACTCGTCCGTCACCAGGGCAAGCGGGTGCCGCTGCCCAAGCCGGGTGACTCGTTCGAAGACAAGACGTGGGCCGAGAGCCGTGGCGAGGGCTCGGTGATCATCCCCGCGCAGAGCAACTGGGTGCGGGCGGCGCGGAAGCTGCGCGGGCCCAAGAGGGAAGCGTTCACCGTCCGAACCGCCGACGGCGAGCACGACATCGCCGTCCCAGCCGCCGATGTACCACTGGTCCGGCACGCGCTGAGCTGAATGCCCGGCCGGCGATCGCCGTCGGGCGACGGTCCGAGCTGCACGGCGCTGCCAAGCGGACGGTGGGAGCGGGGATGTCGAGGACTACTCGGCATGACCCGCACCCGCCCCAGCAGGGGTGCGAGCCTCGTCCTTGCCGGAATCCACGTGAACCGGCGGTGGCACGACCGCGGTGCTCGGAGGAAGGTAGATCTCGCCGTTCTTGCAGTAGACGACGACCCGGCGGACGGCGCCGCCGCCGACGTAGCTTGCGGGCTTGCCCTGCCGGGCGAACTCCGCGGCGACTTCGGCTCTGGTGACGTTGGGGGCGGTGATGTGGGTCTCGACGTCACTGAACCCGAACCTGACGGCCTTCTCGTGGGCGACCACGGCGGACTCGTACGCCACGGCGGCGCCGGCTTGGCCCGCCTGGGGCGGCCCCTTGAGCTGGAGCGGCCGCGGCGGGCGGCCGATCGTGCCGTCGATCCCGCCGAAGCCGTCGCCGAACAGCTCGATCGGCTCGCCGGTCGAGCGGGCGATGCCCTGCGCCTGGGCGATCTCCGAATTCGATGGGGGCAGCTCGTTGTACCGGATCCGCACGTTGCCGCCCACGTCCTGCGGGGGGTGCGCCATCTGCGGGTCGAGCGGATTCGACTGGTTGGTGGCGTTGGCCCGGCTCTGGGCCTCCTGGGCGGCCTCCACTTTGATTTGCTGGCCCATTTCCCGTGCGGCGACCCGGCGGAGCTGGTCCGGCGTCATCGCCTTGAGCTTCGTTTCGAACTGCGGACTGAGGTTCCCGGAGGCGCGTTGGCCGGCGATGAAGCGGTCGAACGCGGCCTGCTCGCCGGGGAGCAGGCCGGCCCGGCCGGGGAATTCGACGGCCGGACGCGCGACGGCCGGCGCGGCCGGTGTGTCGACCACCGGCCGGGTCGTCGGCGGTGGGTTCTTCAGCCCGGCCGCGGCGCGGGCCCGGAGCTTGATCCGTTCGCGGATGGCTGCCAGCGCGCCGGCGGCCTTGGGGAAGCGAGCCAAGAGGACCTTGCCCAGCTTCTGGCCGATGGCGGCGATGAGCACCAGCGCGAGGGTGATGCCGAGCGAGATCACCGAGTCGGCCATGACCCCGTAGTCGTCCCCGAGCTCATCGGACGTCCGGCCGGGCCGGCCCAGGTTCGACCACGCCTTGGCGATGCTGGCCGCCTGCAGGACCACGTCGGCGGCCAGCAGCGAAAGGCCGACGGCCAGCATGGCCCCCTCGCCGACGATCGGGGTACCGAGGATCGACCCCGCGATGAAGGCGGCGATCGAAACCTGGGCGAACAGCGTCGAAAGGATGGCCATCAGCTCCCGGGCCGCCTTCAGCCCCGCGTCGACGGCGTCACTGAACCGCCCGGCGAACAGGTCCTTCAGCGCGTGCCAGGCGGCGGTGAGCATCGGCGGCAGATGCCGGTAGAGCGACACGAACGGCACGAAGATTTCGAGCAGCACGTCGAGGATCACGCTGCCCCAGTGGCCGCCGAGGTAGGAGAGCCTCGCCTTGAGGAACTCCCAGAGGATGGCGGAGTGGGACGGCGGTTCCCCCTCCTGCCGCGCCTCCGCCGTCTCCTGCCGCTGGACCGTGCGCTGGGCGGCGGGGGTTTCCTGGCGGTCGCCGCCGAACAACGGCGCGACGTGGTCGTCGTACATCCGGTGTGCCTTGTCCGGCACCGTGTCGATCATGCCGCCGACCTGAGCCTTGTAGGGAGCGACAAAGGCACCGGGGTCGTTGACCGCACGAACGAGGCCGGACAGCACCTTGTGGCCGGTGACTCGCAGGAGCTCACGCACCTTCCCCGCGAACGCAAGCACGGCCCGGCCCGCCGCGATCAGACCCCGGACCAGGCCGGCCAGACGGTCGCGCAACCAGCGGCCCGCCGCCTGCAACGCCGACCACAAGCTGTGCAGGACCCCGGCCGCGAACTCGCGCAGCCGGTCGACGAGCCGGTCGAACGTGGCCCTGGCCGCGTTCACGGCCCGCCGGATGGCCCCGACCGCTGCCTTGGCGGCGGCCGCCAGGCGGGCGCCGACCCGGCCGGCGATCTCGCGGGCGGCGGCGACGAACCGGCCGACGCGGTCGGTGATGGCCTGGCGAACGCGGTCGAAAAGCCCCCGTACCCGGTTGAGCGCGGCATCGAGCACCGAACGGGCCGCCGACGCCACGGCGGACAGGCCCGAGCGCACCGCGCCCACGGCCCGGCCGGCCGCGCTCTTGATCCGTCCCCACAGTGAGCGCTGCACGGCGGGCCCCGGGACGTTGCCGCCCTGCCGGTCGGCCTCGCTGCGGGCGCCGGACATGATGGTCGCGGCTTCGCTGTTGGCCGCGCCGGCCTGCTGTTCGATGTCGGCGCCCGCGCCGGCACGCAGGGTGTGCAGCTCGGTGCGGCTGTCGGCGGTGACGCGGCTGTTCTCCGCCCGCCACGCCTGTTTGTGCCCGTCGACCTCGCCGGCCGTGCGAGCGTCCAGTTCCCGGGCCTCGCCGTCGGCGGCAGCCTGCTGGTCGTCGACGGCGCTGTCGTGCGCGGCCCGGGCGTCCCCGGTCACCTGGGTGTGGTGGGCGACCGCCGCGTCCTGCTCCTGCCGGGCCGCACCGGCCGCGGCCGACAGTCGGCCGCCGAAGCCGTTGTCGAGGACTCGGGCCACGGCCGGCTCGATGGCGGGGATGCCGGCCAAGTCGGGTGGCGGCGCGGCGACGGGCGACAGCGGCGTCCTGGCCGTGACGCCGATCGCGGCGGAGGCGCCCAGCGGGCCGATGCGCAGCGCGTCGGCCGCTTTGCCGGCGTCCCGGCCCGCGGCGTCGACGACGTGTCCTTCGGCCTGCTCCCTGGCCGCCAGGCCCGCGATGGTGGGTCCGGTGGCCACGCTGTCGCCGTCTGCCGCGGGGATCTGCGGCGCACTGCCGCCCGGCTCGGCGACTCCCGGGGCGGGCAGCTCGGGCAAGGCCTGTTCCGGTGCCACGGGAAGGCCGGGGGGCGGGGGCGCCGCCGCCAGCAGGGCGCCGGCCGCCCCGCCTGCTTGCTGGTGCGCACCGGCGATGTCCTGGGCAACGGCTCCCACGTCACTCGCGAACGTGCTGGGCTTGACCGCGCCGCCCGCTCCAGCACCCCGTCTGGTGAGCAGGCCGGTGACGGCGCGGTTCCCGGCCGCGCTCTGGAGGGCCATCACGGCGTTCATCGGCGCCTGGACGCCGCTGGCAGCGGTCTTGCCGGACCCCGGTCGCGGGGTCCGCTGCTCGGCGCCGTCCCTGCTCCCGGCGTCGTCCGACCGACGGTCCACCTCGGTACGGTAGGCCGGGTGACGGTCCGGCTTCCAGCCGTGGCCCGGCATCCGTCTCGGCGGTCTGCCGAAGTCTGCCCCTCCGGGCTGTCCGAACGGGCAGCACCGGTCAGATCAGGTGCCAGCCTCGGAGGTGCTCGAACTGCCGGAGGTAGGCGACCGCCCCCTCCGCGATGGTCCGGGGCTGAGGCGTCAGCCGGGTAGCGGCGATGAACGCCGCGGGGTCCCCGTCGCCGATGCCGGCGGCGGCCGCCAGCTGGAGGTCGTCATCCACGAACCGGCTGCCGTCGGCGAGCGCTGCCGCCAGGGCCATGGCCAGACCGGTCACCACGGCGTCCGCGCGGCGAACCGGGCTGAACACCAGTCCGCCCACGGCCGTGGGCATGATCACCACCAGCGGGCCGTTCTCGTCGTCGACCGCCTCCACCAGAGGGTCCGGAATACCGGTCCCCACCAGGGTCGAGTGCAAGTCGTCCTCACTCAGCAGCCGGCCGGGGTCCGTGACCCGGCCCGCCTCCCGCCGGCGCCCGGCCACCATCGCGGGCGCCGGGACATCCGCCAGCCCGAGCAGGTCGGCCTCGACGCGGCGGGTGCCGGCCACGAGGTCTCCCAGCGCCAACGGCCGCCGGATACGGGCCTGGAAATCGAGCGACACGCCCGAAGAGTACCGCCCGGCCCAGGTCGGCGGGGTTTGGCCGACAAGGCACGTTCAGCTGACGGCTGCGGACAAGCTCCGCGGCCCGCCCGGCATGTGCCCACCCGGGTGGGCACCGGCCTGTCGCCACTCGGTGTCCGGATGGGAAAATTGTTCATGAATTGTCGCCGACATGCGGTGTTCGCCCACCGAGTGGCCAATTGCTGGCCAGTTTCGGGGGAGCCGTCACGTCGGCCGCCCGCGGGCACATCGTCATTCCACTGGAACCGCCGGCAATGGCGAAGGCGCGCCTGACCAGCGCCGGCCGAGCATTTCCGGCCGGCCATGGCGACGGACACGGTGGCCGAGGCGCTGGCCAGCCCCGGCATCGCCCGCGGGCTGGTTGGGGACGGCGGGGCGGCCGGCCTCAACGCAGCGCTACGCCGGGCCGAGGCGCTGGTCCGGGCCGGTGATCCCGGTTGTGCGCACACCCGCGCCTTTCTTCCCGGTACGCTGGTAACATTTCCGCACGCGTCCGGAATACGCATTCTGGGAGAACACGGCGGATATCCCCGTCGGTACTGTCGGAACATGAGTTCTCCGACTCCGCTTTCCACCACCTCGGCGCGGTGGGACGGCCGCCTGTGGGCCATTTTGCTGGCCGTGTCCGTGGTCGTCGGCCTGGACGCGCTCGACGTCTCGATGGTCGGCGTGGCACTGCCGGCGATCCAGGCCGACCTGGGCATGTCCACCAGCGCGCTGCAGTGGGTCTCCGGCGGCTACGCGCTCGGGTTCGGCGGCCTGCTGCTGCTCGGCGGGCGCACCGCGGACCTGCTCGGCCGGCGCCGGGTCTTCCTCGCCGCCGTCACGGTCTTCATCGTCGCCTCGTTCCTCGGCGGCATCGTCGACGACAGCGCGCTGCTGATCGCCACCCGGTTCATCAAGGGCGTGGCCGCGGCGTTCACCATGCCCGCCGCGCTGTCGATCATCACCACGACGTTCCGGGAAGGCCCGGCCCGGTGGCGGGCGCTGGGGATCTACGCGGTGTTCGCCGCCAGCGGGTTCGCCGCCGGCCTGGTGGTCTCCGGGCTGCTGACCCAGGTCGGCTGGCGCTGGACGTTCTTCCTGCCGGTGCCGATCGCGCTCGTCGCGCTGCTGGTGTCCGCCAGGGTGGTTCCCGGCCACCGCCCGGAACGCGGCGGCATCGGCTACGACCTGCCCGGCGCGATCACCGGGGCCGCCGGCACGCTGCTGCTGGTGTTCACCATCGTGCAGGCCCCGGAGGCCGGTTTCGGCGCGCCCCGCACGGTGCTGGGCTTCGTCGGCGCGGTGGCGCTCCTGGTCGCGTTCGTGCTGATCGAGCGGCGCAGCCGCAGCCCGTTGCTGCGCCTGGGCATCCTGCGGTCGCGTCCGCTGGCCACGGCGAACCTCGGTATCGCGCTGTTCTTCGGCGCCTACCTCGGTTTCCTGTTCGTGGTGATGCTCTACCTGCAGTCGGTCCTGGGCTGGTCGCCGCTGCAGACCGCGCTGGGCTTCCTGCCCTCCGCCCTGTTCGTCGCGTTCGGCTCGCCGAAGATCGGACCGCTGATCTTCAAGATCGGCACCGAGCGGATGATCTTCGGCGGGCTGCTCGCGCACGTGCTGGGGTACGTGCTGTTCCTGCGCGTCGACGAGCACTCCGGCTACTGGGCCGCGGTGTTCCCGAGCATGGTCCTGCTCGGCATCGGCTTCCTGATGGCGTTCGCCTCGTTCAACATCCAGGCCACCGCCGGCGTGGCCGACCACGAGCAGGGGCTGGCCGGCGGCCTGCTGAACACCTCGCTGCAGGTCGGCGGCGCGATCGGGCTGGCCGTGGTCACCGCGGTGCTGACGGCCAGCGGTGGCACCGGCGGGGGAGCGGCCGCGCTCGTCGACGGGTTCGTCCCGGCGATCAGCATCCCGATCGCTCTTGCCGCACTCGGCGTCCTGGTCGTGCTGCCGGGCGTGTTCCGCCGGCGCGGCGGCGTGGTGGCCGTCCCGGCCGACCCGCCCGCGACCGAGCTGGACGAGGCCGCGTAGCGGCGGATGGCCCGGCACGGTGCCTGTGTGTCCACAACCGACCGATGCCTCGGATCCCTTGTGCTACGGGGATCCGAGGCATCGGTCCGGGTGTGACCGCCGCGGTGCTCAGCTCGTCGCGGGCGGCTGGGGGTGGTAGCTCAGGATGGCGATGCCGGTGTCGAGGCGGGTGTGCCCGGTGAGCTCCAGCTCCAGCGCCGGACCACCCTCGCCGAACAGTCGCTGCCCGGTGCCGAGGACGACCGGGCAGACCATGAGATCCAGCTGGTCGACCAGTCCGTTGTGCAGCAGCGAGCGCATCAGCGTGACGCTGCCGTACATCAGGATGTCCTGGCCGTCCTCTTCCTTGAGCTTCTTCAGCGCGCCGATCGCGTCGCCGTTCAGCAGGCTCGCGTTCCAGGTGAGCGGTTCGGTCAGGGTCGTCGAGGCGACCAGTTTCGGAATCGCGTTCAGCCGGTCGGCGTACGGTCCGGCGACGTTCGGCCACGCCTTCGAAAACATCTCGTAGGTGTGCCGGCCGCACAGGAAGTAGTCACAGGACCCCAGGCGTTCAAGTGATCGTTTTCCGACCTCTTCGTTGAAATACCGGTTCGCCCAACCGCCGTGCTCGAAGCCGGTCATCCCGCCCGGATCCTCTACGATGCCGTCGGTCGTCACCAGGGTCGAAACAATGATCTTCCGCAATGTGTCCCTCCTTCATGCCGGTGGACCGCGCCCGCGCTTTCGGCGGGCGCGGTCCACGAACTGACCCGACCAATCCCCGGTTACGCTACTACTGCAGGAATTCCTGCGCGTACCGCTGGATCGTGGTCAGTTCCAGGGCGTCGACGAATGTGATGACCAGTTCGTCCACGCCGGCGGCCTCGTAGGCGGCGAGCCGGTCGCGAACGGTGTCGATCGTCCCGATCAACCCGTATTCGGCGACGTCACCGGGGAACACGCTGGGCGCCCACGGCGGAACCTGCTGCGCGGCCTCCTCGTCGGTGTCGGCGATGATGCACAGGGTGAGCGAGGTCTTGTGAATGCTGTCGAAGTCGCGCCCGACCGCGGTGCAGTGGTTCTTCAGCACCTCGAACTTGTGCGCGAGCAAGGCCGGGTCACCGGCGACGTTGCACTGGTCGCCGTACTTGGCCACCAGCTTGAGCGTCACCTTTTCGCCGCCACCGGCGATCAGCAGCGGAATGTGCGGCTGCTGAATGCCCTTCGGCTGGTTGATCGCACTGTTGACCTGGTAGTACTTCCCGTCGAACTTGGCCTCTTCCTGGGTCCACATCGCGAGGATGACCTGCAAGGCCTCGTCGAGCCGGCGCAGCCGCTCGGCGGCGTCCGGGTACTCGTACCCGTAGCCCAGGTAGTCGGGCTCCCACCAGCCGGCGCCGATGCCGAAGGTGAACCGGCCGCCGGAGATCACGTCCAGCGTCGAGGCCATCTTGGCCTGCAGCGCGGGATTGCGGTAACCGTTGCCGGTGACCATGGTGCCGACGCGGACCCGCTCGGTCGCGGTCAGCAGGGCGGTGGTGGTCGTCCAGCACTCGAACAGCATGTGCTGGGTGTTCATCGCGTTGTGGAGGTGGTCGGCCACCCACACCGTCTCGTAGCCGTTCTCGTCCGCGGCCTTCGCCACGCGGGTCAGTGCCTGGTACGCCTCGGCTGGGTCCTGCATGCCCGCGAGCTCCAGCGAGAAGCCCTGGGGCAGGAACACACCATGCTTGATAGCCAACGTGCACACCTCTCTTTCGGTCGGGTCGTTCGTCTTGTCACCACGTACAGACCGGCGCGGGCGGCGAAAGGGAGCGCACCGTCAACAACTTTCTTTCCCGCCGTATCGGCGGCGAAATCTTTTCACTGTGGGTGATCGGAGCCGGAGGTTTCTTGATCGTTCCTTGTGGACAGTCGGCCTGCGCTGTAGCGATTACGCAGCCGCTCGGAAGGGCTACTCCGGTTCAAAGTGACAGCAACATTTGGAGCGCCCGCGGAACGGGCGCCGGGTACCGTCGGTAATCGAATCGGTGGTTTCACCCGGCACGGGTGAACGGTGGGGACACCGGTGAAGTCGTGTTCGTTAAGCCTAACTTTGGAGGACTCCATGGCTGACGGTAACCTGGGGCGCCGCGCCGTGCTCGGAGCCGGTGTGGTGGGAATCGCACAGCTAGCCGGAGGTGGGCTCATGGCGGCATCGGCCGCTCAGGGTGGTAACGACAATACGAGCAAGAGTGCAATACCGTCAGCTGTGGCCGTGACGCCGAATGATCCGCAATACGCCGACTGCGTGCGCGGCCTCAACACCCGGTACATCGGCACGCCGGAATCCGTGCGGATCGTCAACTGCACGGATCAGGTCGTGCAGGTCGTCCAGGAGGCCGTCACGTACAAGAAGCGGCTGACGGTCATTTCCAGCGGGCACTGCTACGAGGATTTCATCTTCAACCCGGACGTCAAGGTCGTCGTGGACATGACCATGATGAACAACGTGTACTACGACCCGGCGATGAACGCGGTCGCCATCGAGTCCGGCGCGACGATGCTGGAGATCTACAAGACCCTGTACAAGCAGTGGGGGGTGACGGTCCCGGCCGGCTTCTGCTACTCGGTCGCCGCCGGCGGGCACGTCGCCGGCGGCGGGTGGGGGCCGCTGGTCCGGGTCAACGGTCTTGTCGTGGACCACCTCTACGCGGTCGAGGTGGTCGTCGTCGACGCCAACGGAACCGCTCGTGCCGTGGTGGCGACCCGGGAGGCGAACGACCCGAACCGGGACCTGTGGTGGGCGCACACCGGTGGCGGCGGCGGGAACTTCGGCGTCATCACCCGTTACTGGTTCAAGACGCCCGGCGCCACCGGTTCCGATCCGCGGACCATGCTGCCGCGCCCGCCGCACGACGTGCTCATCAGCGCGATCGCCTACAACTGGAGCAGCCTCACCCAGGACCAGTTCACCCGGCTGGCGCGGAACTACGCGAGCTGGCACGTCGCCAACCGCGGGGCGGACAACCCGAACCGGGTGGTGACGAGCTACCTGCTGCTCAACCACCAGTCCAACGGCCAGATCGGGCTCATCACCCAGGTCGACGCGACGGTCCCCAACGCCCACACGATCCTGGACACCTACATCGCCTACATGCAGAACGGTGTCACGGCCACGCACGTCCCGCTCACCAACCGGATGGCCGAGATCAGCCCGATGCCGGAGCTGGTCCAGGCGCGGCAGCTGCCCTGGCTCGAGGCGACCCGCATGCTGGGCACGACGAACCCGCCGCTGAACGACCCGACCTACCGGGCGGAGTACAAGTCGACGTTCATGCGCGGCAACTTCCCGGACAACCAGATCGCCGCGGTGTACCGGCACCTCACCAGCACCGCGATCAGCAACCCCCTGGCGGGCGTGCAGTTCACCCCGTACGGCGGGCAGGCGAGCGTCGTCGACCCGGCGGCGACGGCGATTCCGCACCGCGGCGCGGCGTTCAAGATGCTCTGGTCCGCGCAGTGGATCGACCCCGCCGAGGACACCAAGCACATCGACTGGATGCGCCGCGGCTACGCGGACACCTACGCCGACACCGGCGGCGTGCCCGTGCCCAACGACGTCACGGACGGCTGCTACGTCAACTACCCGGACGGCGACCTGAGCGACCCGAACTTCAACAAGTCCGGCACTCCCTGGTACACCCTGTACTACAAGGGAAACTACGCCCGGCTGCTGCAGGCCAAGCGCCGCTGGGATCCGCTCAACTTCTTCCACCACCGCCAGTCCATCGGCACCACGTAGGCCGTGTGGCTCCTGACGGAAGCGTCCCTCCCCACGCTCAGCGCGCGGAGGGACGCTTTTTCAATTTCCGACCGCCAGTTCGCGTAAATGATCCCCGCAACCAACCGAGATGGTCAGACACGCCCTAAGCGACGGCCATGGCGAGGGTTTCGTGGACGGCGTCGTGGCGCAGCACGTTGCGCAGGGCCGTCGCGTCGGAGTTCTGGAAGGCGGAGATGTACCGGTCGAGGAGGGCGCGCCGGCCGGGTTCGGCGACCTCGACCACGTCCTCGGCGACCGGGGCCTCCTGCAGGATCCGGGTACGCGCGCGTTTGAGGGTGCTCTTGACCCCGTCGGTGGTGGTCTCAAGCAGCTCGGCGACCTCGCTGGCCGGCCAGTCCAGGACGTCGCGCAGGATCAGCACGACCCGCTGCCGGGCGGGCAGGTACTCGAGGCTGGCCATGAGGGCCAGGCGCAGGTTTTCGCGCAGCGCAACGATCTCCGCGGGATCGGCGAAGCCGTGCTGGGGCGGCATCTCCTGGCCGCGCCAGGCCGCCGCCAGGACGGCCATGGCCGCCTCGTCGTCGGGTCCCGCGAGGCCCGCGGGCAGCACGTTGTGGTGGCGCTGGCGCATCGCGGTCAGGCAGGTGTTGGTGGCGATCCGGAACAGCCAGGTGCGCACCGAGGAACGGCCCTCGAAGGCGCCGAACGCGCGCCAGGCCCGCAGGTAGGTCTCCTGGACGGCGTCCTCGGCGTCGTCCACCGAACCCATCAGCCGTCGGCAGTGCGCGAACAGCTGCCGCCGGAACTGCTCGGTGTGCCGCACGAATTCCTCGCAGTCGGCGGCGGCTCGAGTCGTCATCATTCACTCCTCCAGCGCACCGGTTCGTCGGCCGCGTGTTTCCCACCCGACCCGAAAACGGGAATCGGATCCGGGGCCCGCGCACCACCGCCGAGGCTATCCACGACCGGACGAGTTCGACCATCGCCGCGGCGCGACGGAGCACGTTGGAAGACCGGCAGAACGGACGCAGCAATCTGGGAGAAGTGGTGCCGCTGAACAGGAGCGTGCCGTCGCGGACCGGCTCCGCGCCAGTGAATCAGCAACCTCGAAGAAGGACGGCCCGGTTCCGCTCCGGCTGCGTGCCCGGCCGGATGCACACCGTTACCTGGCCTTCTGCCAACGACCGGGCCGCGATCGGGCCCGAGCAGGAGAGCACGACCGGAGTAGTGCGGGTGGTCGCACTTGGACATGCTGGACCCACACGAGAAGGGAGGCCACAGTGGACGATCACGCTACCGGTCGATGCCCGTTCGCACTGGACCCCGCAGGTACCGACATCCACGCCGAAGCCGACGAGCTGCGCCGGCGAGGTCCGGCCACCCAGGTCGAGCTGCCCGGCGGCGTCGTGGTCTGGTCGGTCAACCACTACTCGGGCGCCAAGCAGATCCTCAAGGACCCGCTGGTCACCAAGAGCGCCCGGGACCACTGGACCGCCTTCGTCAACAACGAGATCCCGCCCGACTGGGAGCTCATCAGCTGGATCACCATGGACAACATGGCCACCGCGACCGGCAAGAACCAGGTGCGGCTGCGTCGGCTGGTCAGCAAGGCGTTCAGCCCCAAGCGGATCGAGGCGCTGCGGCCGCGGATCGAGGAACTGGTCGACGAGCTGGTCGACAGCCTCGGCGCCGTCGCCCCCGGCGAGGTCGTGGACCTGCGGGAACGGTTCTGCTATCCGCTACCGGCCCGGTTGATGGCCGACATGCTGGGCATGTCCGAGCAGTCCCGGGCCAAGACCGCCCAGGTCATGGACATGATGGTGAACACTACGGTGAGCCCGGAGGAGGCCCAGGCGCTGCTGATCGGGTGGCAGAGCGCGATCGCCGATCTCATCGAGCTCAAGCAGCACGACCCCGGCGAGGACATCACCAGCGACCTGATCCTCGCCCGGGACGACGAGAACTCCAAGCTGACCCAGGAAGAGCTGCTGGGCACGCTCTTCGCCATCCTCGGTGCCGGCACCTCGACCACGGTCGACTTCCTCGGCAAGTTCCTGGTGGAGCTGCTGACCCACCGCGAGCAGCTCGACCGCGTGCTCGCCGGCGAGGTCTCCTGGGACGAGGCGATCGAAGAGGGGCTGCGGATCGAGGGCCCGGTGGCACACCTGCCGTTGCGTTACGCGGTCGAGGACATCGACATCGACGGCGTCACGATTCCCCGGGGCGACGCGATTCTGGTCAACTACGCCGGTGTCGGCCGCGACCCGGAGGTGCACGGCGACACGGCCGGCGAGTTCGATGTGGACCGTGCCGAAAAGACGCACCTCGCCTTCGGTGTCGGTCCGCACTTCTGCCTCGGCTGGGCGATCGCCCGCGAGGAGGTCAAGATCGGCCTGGGCAAGCTGTTCGCCAGGTTCCCCGACCTGGAGCTGGCCGTGGACCGGACGGAGCTGCAGGCGACGCCCACCTTCATCATGAACGGGTACCGCTCGGTGCCGGTTCGCCTTGCGGCAACGCGATCCGGCGCGGACCGCACCGTCGCGGCCTGAGCCGGGTCCAGCCCGTCTCGTAGAGTGGTTCGCGGGGGGAAGACCGCCTTCGACGGCGAGTACTACAAGCTGGTCAGGGCGAAGATCGGCGACCGTCCCATGAGGACGGCCCGCTGGTCTGCCACGGACCCGGTCATCACCAGGAGCGTTTCCTCGTCCAGTTCAGGCGAGGACGTCGTTCCCGCGTTACCCGAGCTCGGAGTTGCACGATGGACGACGAACGGCCGTATGTCAGTGAAGACGAGCGGTGGCGAGCCGTCCAGGAGCGGGATTCCCGGGCCGACGGCGCGTTCTACTACGTAGTCCGGACCACCGGCCGGTACAGCCGGCCGTCCTGCGGCACCCGGCCGGCGCGGCGGGAGAACGTCACCTTCTACGACACCGCCGCCCAGGCCCGGGAGGAGGGGTACCGCCCGTGCCGCCGCTGCCAGCCGGACGGGCCAGGGCTGCGGGAATGGTATGCCGCCACGATCACCCGGATCTGCCGCTCGCTGGCCGAGTGCGACGGCTGCTCCTCGCCCAACTTCGACGAGCTGGCCCGCGAGGCCGGGCTGAGCCGGTTCCACTTCCAGCGGATGTTCAAGCTGTACACCGGGGTGACGCCGCACGCCTATCTCACCGACGCCCGGGAGAACCGCGTGCGGCACGAGCTCGCCGTCGCGCCCTCGATATCCGAGGCGATCTACCGGTCGGGGTTCCGGTCCAACGGGCATTTCTACACGGTGATCCGGGACATTCTCGGCATGACGCCCTCGTCGTTCCGGTCGGGCGGCCTGGGCACCGTGATCCGCTTCGCCGAGGCCGGCTGCGCGCTCGGGCACGCCCTGGTCGCCGCCACCGACGACGGCGTGTGCGCGGTCCTGGTCGGCCAGTGCCCGGGCGACCTGCGCGAGCAGCTCAGCCGGCGGTTCGTGCACGCCCGGCTGGTCGGCGCCGACGAGGCGTTCGCCGCGCTCGCCGTCCGGGCGTTCGGCACGGCGGATCCGCCGGAGCAAGGCCGCGACCTGCTGCCGGCGGACATCCTCACCGCCGCGTTCCGGCAGCGGGTCCGGCAGGCGATCCGCGCCGAACCCGCCGTGGTCAGCGTGTGCTTCGCCTGAGCCGTCCCGGGAACGGCCCGGGCGAGGCACCGCCGCGGATCATGCCGTCGCGCCACCGTCGATGACGACCTCGGTGCCGACGGCGAACCCGGAGTCCTCCGAGGCGAGCCAGAGCACGGTGCCGACCACCTCGTCGAGGCTGCCGACCCGGCCGATCGGCAGGGCGCTGCGCATCCGGGCCGCCTGCTCGTCCTCGGTCTCGCCGCGGATGAGCGAGAACGGGGTGGCCACCGGGCCCGGACTCACGCTGTTGATGCGCACACCGGCCCCGATGTTCTCCAGAGCCGCGGTGCGCGTGATGGAGCTGATCGCCGCTTTCGCCGCACCGTACGCGCCGGTTCCGGGAATGGTCCGGCGGGTGCCGATGATCGACGACATGTTGACGATCACCCCGCCGCCGTGCGCGCGCATGTGGGCGATCTCGTGCTTCATCGACAGCCAGGTCATCGTGGCCACCGACAGGCCCTTCGCCCAGGTTTCCGGGTCCAGGTCGGCCAGCGGCCCGGGCACCATGATGCCGGCGTTGTTGAACGCCACGTCCAGCCCGCCGTGCCGGTGCACGGCGGCGTCGACCGCGGCCCGGACGTCGGATTCGTCGGTCATGTCGCCGACGAGGTAGCCGGCCGTGCCGCCGTGCGTCTCGATTTCCTTGACGGTCTGCCGGAGTGGTTCCTCGTCCGGACCGGTGACCAGCACGGCTGCGCCCTCACCGGCGAAGGCGATCGCCGCCGCCCGGCCGATGCCGGTGCCGCCGCCGGTGACGAGGACGACCTTGTCTTCGAATCGCATGTTCAGTCCACCTGAATCGAGTGAATGGCGGGTAGGACGTTCTCCGCGATGGCGTGCAGGTGCCGCTCGTAGTCGGTGAAGGAGCTGATCCGGATGACGATGTGCCGCGCGCCGGCCTCGACGTACTCGCGCAGGAACTTGACCATTTCCTTTTCCGGTCCGCCCCAGTAGATCTGGTAGGGCAGCATCGCCGGCAGCGGCAGCTCGTTGTAGCGCATCGTGTAGTCGTTGAGCCCCGCCTCGGCCACCGCGGCGTCGGCGTTGACGTTCACGTTCACGTACACCGCCGGGGTGATCTTCTCCGGGTCACGGCCGGCGGCCTTCGCGCTCTCGCGGATCTGCTTGAGGGACTGCCGGTACTCGTCCGGGTCGATGCGCACCGGCAGCCACCCGTCGTAGAACGAGCCGGTCCGCTCGACCGCGAGCGGCTTGCCGTTGCTGGCCAGCCAGAGGTCGGGACCACCGGGCTGGACCGGCGAGCCCTGGTCGCGCAGGCCGGACAGGTTGCGGTACTTGCCGACCAGGCTGCCGTCCTCGCCCCGCCACACCTTTTTCCAGGCTTGCACGGCCTCGTCCACGCGCTCGCGGCGCTCCCGGTAGGTCATGGTGACCGCGTCGTACTCGGCCTGCACCGGGAGCGGGGCGCCGGTGCCGATGCCCAGCTTCAAGCGTCCCTTGCTGATCTGGTCGAGGGTCACCATGATGTGCCCGAGGGCCAGCGGATCGCGCAGCACCGCCGTCAGGGACGCGGTGCCCACGGTGATCTTCTTGGTCACCATGGCGATGGCGGCGAGCAGGGTCAGCGGCTCCAGGCGGTGCCGCGCGACGAACGAGTCGCCGACCCACACCGAGTCGAACCCGAGCTCCTCGACCTCGCGGGACAGATCGAGCAGGGGTTCGGCGTCCCGCGCGCCAAGTATTGCGAACTCCCGGACTGGCAGTGCGATGCCAATTTCAACGGACACCGTGCATTCCTCCTGCTTCGCTGGCTGCGGACACAGTTCCCCACCGCCCGGAACCACGGTCGGTCTACAACCGAATCGCATCCACGTCGGTGGCGACCTGTTGCGGTGTCTGTTCCCAGTATCACGGCCGCCCAGCGGGTCGGCTTCTTCCGGTTTGCGATGTTGGACCGGTACGGCAGCGCCTTCTTCATCGTTGCTCGGCTGTACTGGCAATTGTTGATTCCGCCGTATTGTGTTGGCATGCCACAGCCACCGGGCGTGACCGTGGACGTCTCCATTCCGCCCCTGCAGGCGCCGCCGCGGCCGAACGAGACGGCGCTGCGCCGCGCGGCCGACGGCACCACCCTCGGCGACCGGCCGCAGGCCCGGGAGTGGCTGGACGCCCGCGGCCACGAGTCCACCGAGGTCTGCATGCAGGACGGCATCGACCCGAAGCTGCCGGTGGGCTACTACGCCGACATCGTGCGGGCGATAACGGCCGAGATGCCGGGCATGCACGTGCACACGTTCCCACCGATGGAGATCGTCTCGACGCTGGGGATCCGGTCCTCCTCGGCCATGATGTACGACCATCCCGGCCACGGGCCGGCGCACCTGCGGGTGCTCGCCCGGATCGCCGAGGAGACCGGCGGGCTCACCGAGTTCGCCGGCCTGCCGTGCGTGCACCACAACGCGCCGATCCACCTCGCCGGCATCGCCCGGCCGGGACCGACCCGGCGGCGGAGGTGCTGCGCGGCGGCGCGAACGACGTCGGCGGCACCCTGATGGAGGAGACGATCTCCCGGATGGCCGTGCGTACCGTCGCCGAGCTCGAGCGGCTGGCCGACCGCCTGGCCTGGCAGCGCACCACCACCTACTCGCCGGTTCGGTAGCCGGCGCGCGCTCTTTCACATTTGTCCCGGCGTGCTCGATGACGTCGTCACGGATATGTGGTGAACACCTCGCGCACGGGAAGAGATGTGCTCCTCCGGGCGGCGGCTTCACGCTCGTGTGAACGGCCGGTGCCGGAGGGCAAGAAACATGGTGGAAAACGCGCGGGACGTCCTGGGTGTGGTCCCGTTCCTGTGGATGGCATGTCATTGCCCGCGCGATGTCCGACCTGCGCGGCGGGCCGTGGACATTCTCTACAGCGTCAGCGGCGGTTCATCGGTCTATTTCTATATTCCCATCCAGCGTGTTTTTCAGGACGTGCACGCAATCAGAAAACACGCTCTCATGAATCTCGAAAAGAATATCGAACTGCACGGCGCGAGCTATCCGTCCCGGACCCGTGAACTCTCTGAATCTAGCCGAATGAAACAGTTCATGGCCAGTTCGCAAACGCCCGCGGCCGAGGCCGCCGATATCGCGTCGTCGACCCGGAAGATCATCGCGTCCCGGGCCTGTCACGTCCCTCGGCGACGGCTGCGCCGTCCTCATCACGCAGGGCGTCCGCCTGGCCACGGGGAGAGCGCGGTGGCCGAGGACCAGGCGATCCGCGCGTCCTGGGTGGTGGTCGAGCGGGACGGCCGGTGGTGGACCGCCGCCTACGAAAACAGCCCCGCGTACCGGCCGCTGCCAGTGTCCCGATCGTGAATGACGGGTTTGTCACCGAAAATAGTAATGCCGGCCAGGAATAAACGGATCCACGCAGTTGTTTGGTGCTGATTTATTCCCGATTTCGAGCGCAACTTTGAAGAAGTCACGGGTGTCGGGGTGCGGCAACATCGGTGGCAGCAGGGCACGCCTGCGGATGCTGGAACGGAAATAAGGGAGAAGTTCACCGATGACAACCAACTTTGCTGACACCGCGACGGAGACCGAGGTGGCCGCGGTGCGCGCGGTCGTGGACGGCATCGCCGAGTCGTGGGCCGCCAACGACCCCGACGGGTTCGCCGACGCCTACGCCGAGGATGCCAACATGATCCTGTCCGGCGACCGCTACTTCAAGGGCCGCGAGGTCATCCGGAAGATGACGGTGCACCAGTTCAAGGCCGCGCACAAGGGCACGACCCTGCTGCAGAACATCGTCGACGTCCAGTTCCTGTCGCCCGAGACCGCCGTGGTGATCACCGAGGGCGGCGTGCTCACCGAGGGTGAGACCGAGCCGCACCCCGCGCGCGCCCTGCGGGCCACCTGGGTGATGGCCAAGAACGGCGAGGGCTGGAAGATCGCCGCGTACCAGAACGGCCGCCTGGCCGATCAGCCGCTGCAGGGTGAGTAGCGGCTCGACCGTGCCATCGCCGTCCTTTCCCGCTGAACGCCTGATCCGGCGAGCCATCACGAAACACCGACACGTCGCGGACCGTCCACCTCCGACAGTGGACGTCTCCGCGACGTGCCGTATTCCCACCCGCGGGATCAGCGCACCACAGGAGAGGCGAGCCGACCCGGATTTCTCTACCTTGCTGTTACGGCACAGGGGCAACCGTCGATGTCGATAGAGGGAGAAGACCATGATCTTGGTGACCGGGGCGACCGGCACGGTCGGCCGAGAGGTCGTGCGGCAACTGGTCGAGGCGGGCCGCCCGGTCCGGGCGCTGACCCGGGACCCGGCGGCGGCCGCGGCCGTGCTCGGCGACGGGGTGGAGTTCGTCGCCGGTGATCTCGGCCGGCCGGAGACGCTGCCGGCGGCCGTCGCCGGCGCGGACAGTGTGTTCCTGCTCTCCGGCGGCGGGCCGGAGACGCCGCTGCACGACGCGAACCTGGGGCAGGCCGCGGCCGAGGCCGGGGTCGGGCACGTGGTCAAGCTGTCCATCATCGGTGCCGAGTACGAGTTCACCGACCTGGTCAGCACCTGGCACCTGGCCGGCGAGCGGGCCCTGCGCCAGATCGGCGCCCGGCCCGGCGGCCCGGCCTGGACCTTCCTGCGCCCCGGCGAGTTCACCTCGAACGCGCGGCTGTGGGCCGGCCCGGTCAAGGCCAAGGGCACCGTGTTCTGGTCGCAGGTGGACACTCCGGTCGCGGTCGTGGACCCGCGCGACGTGGCCGCGGTCGCCGTCACGACGCTGCTCGAGCCGGGCCACCAGGGCCAGACCTACCGGTTCGGCGGCCCGGAGCCGCTGACGGTCCGGGAACGCGTGGCGAAGCTGGGTGCCGCGCTCGGCCGCGAGCTGACTGTGGTCGACGTCCCGATCGCGGCCGCCCGCGACGCCGCGGCCAAGTCCGGCCGCCAGCCCCTGGTCGTCGAGACGACGCTGGGCAACCTGACCCGCGAGGAGTTCCAGGTGCACGCGGTGAAGGTCCTGCCCACGTTCGAGAAGCTGGTCGGCCGGCCGCCGCTGACCTTCGATCAGTGGGTCGCCGACCACATCGAGATCTTCCGCTGACGCCTGGGACGCACCGCTGGTGGCGCCGGCCGTCGTAGCAGCGAGCGGGCGCGCTGCACCTACACGCCGTTCGGCCGGGCCACCCAGGTCTCCGCCGCCATGAGCACCGGGCGTATTCCTTCGTGAGGCGACCCGGCCAGGCGAATGGAGAAGCAGATGTGGGCGGTCACCGGTTACGGCCGAGATGAAAGCCTGGTGTTCGAGCAGGACCTGCCCGGGCTCGGCGAGGACGAGCTGGCGCGTTTGCTCGGCGGCAGTCCCGGCGAGTACCAGGGCGGTGACGTCGCCATCTCCGCCGAGAGCCGGGAGCTGCTGGCGGACCGGCACGGAATCCGGTTCGAGCCGGACGTCGAGTACTTCCTCAGCTACTTCCGGGACTACCCCGGCCAGGTGGTGGGCCGGGCAGGAGACGACGGCAGGCAATGAGGGGGCGAGCGGGTCGGCCGGTGTCGACGATCGCCTCGTCCCGCGCAAGGCGTAGCCGGCGCGGGACGGCCGATCGCGAGCTCGGCGGGATCGGCCCGCCCCGGCACTGGATCAGCTCGGGTCAAGTCGCGAGTATCGCCGCCAGCAGACCGGGGAAACGCGCCTCCATCTCTTCGCGACGCACTCTGACCATCCGCTTGCGTCCCTCGGCGACAGTCCTGATCAGACCTGCTTCTCGCAGGACACGGTAGTGGTGGGAGATCGTCGGGTTGCTCAGGCCGAGATCGACCGTCGCGGCGATGACGGCGCAGTCGATGGGCTCCGGGCTGCGGTACAGCTCGGTCATCAGTGCGCGCCTGCCCGGTTCGGCCAGTGCGCCGAGGATGACCGTCAGGTCGAAGGAGTCGACCGAGGGCTCGGGTAGCGCGCGCGGCATCCGTCTCCGATCAATCGTTTGACGCTCATCGAATAGTAACCTATCGTCCCGTGGTGTGATCATTCGACAAGCATCAAACGATATGTCGTCGACCATCCTCGCGGAGGCCACCCGATGACCGGAGTGCTCGTGACCGGCGGTACCGGGAAAACCGGTGGCGAACTGGTGCGGCTGTTGCGTGGCCGTGGTGTTCCGGTTCGCGTGGCCAGCCGCAACCCGGCCGACGGCGATCCGGACGCAATCCGGTTCGACTGGGCCGATCCGGCCACCCACCAGGCCGCTCTGGCCGGTCTGGACCGCGTCTTCCTGGTGCCGCCGGTCCAAAGCGTCGACCCGATGCCCTCGGTCGGGCCGTTCCTGGCCGAGGCGCGGCACCTCGGCGTGCGCAAAGTGGTGTTGCTCGGCTCTGCCATCCCGCTGGCCCCGAGGGCACCGGAGCTGGCGGCGGAGGTCCGGGCACAGCCCGGCGGGGTTGTGCTGCGCCCGTCCGGGTTCATGCAGAACTTCTTGAGCCCGCACCCGCTGGGCCGGCGGATCCGGCGAGACGGGGAAATCCGCACCGCGGCCGGTGACGGCCGGATCGGCTGGATCGACACGCGCGACATCGCGGCGACCGCCGCCGCCCTGCTGTCCGATCACGACGCCGTCCCAGGAGACCGGCGTGACTACCTGCTCACCGGCCCGCAGTCGCTGAGTTACCCGGAGGCGGCGGCGATCATCACCGCCGGCACCGGCCTGCCGGTCCGGGTGGTCCGTGTCAGTGCGGACGAGCAGACGGCGCAGCTGCAGGCGGACGGCATACTCGCTGAGTTCGCCGCGATCCTCGCCGCCGCCGACGCCGGCGTCCGGGCCGGCCACGAAGCCGAGATCAGCACCGCCGTACTCGACCTGACCGGCCGTCCGCCCCGTACCTTCGCGCAGTTCGTCGAGGAGCACGCGGCCCGGTGGGCGGCGCCGGCCGGTTGAGTACCGTTGCCCGCGGACTGGACCGAAGTCCGGCATCGGCTGGAACCGCCTGCCCACCGCGCTGTTCGGCCCTTCCAGGGCCACCTGCCGGCGGCGGCTGACCGAATGGCACGAGGCCGGCGCCTGCAGCAGCTGCACGAACGCCCGCTCGCCGAGCTACGTGCCGCCGGGCTGCTGGACCTCTCAGCCGCGCTGGTCGACTCCGCCCATGCCCGCCGCCGCAGCGGCGGCGAGGTTGTCCACCCAGAGCTGATGCATGCGGCGCACCCGAGGAGCGTGCACCGGCCGCAGCGCGACCAGCAAGGTGCCGCGCTGGGTCTCCTCCGTGCGGATGTCGGTCCCGCCGTCGTCCCGAGGAGTCAGCAGCCAGGCGTGGTGGCCGCGAGCTCCTCTTACCTTCCCGGTCCAGGCCAGGCGCTCGAAGGGCTCGTACTCGGTGACCTCGGTGGTCACCCGCGCCCCGAACGTCACCCGGGAGAAGCTGGAGCCCAGCTCGATCCGCGGCCAGTTGCCCTCGAGGTGGCGGACGTCTTGCGCGTTCGAGTAGTAGTCGTGCCACCCGGTC
Source organism: Amycolatopsis mediterranei (assembly GCF_026017845.1). Classification (NCBI taxonomy): domain Bacteria; kingdom Bacillati; phylum Actinomycetota; class Actinomycetes; order Pseudonocardiales; family Pseudonocardiaceae; genus Amycolatopsis; species Amycolatopsis mediterranei. Next base: position 8,424,847 of record NZ_CP100416.1, on the reverse strand, counting down.
GGATCGACCAGACGCGCCCACACGGCTTCGGGTGAAGCAGTGCTCCGGCCGAAGTTGACCTCATGGATTGCCGCGCCTTCGGGTGAGAAGCTTACGGTTGTCAGCGAAGTGTTTACGGATTTTTGCAAAATGCCAAGATTAAACCAGTGGCCGAGCCGCTGGTATGTTCTTGCGATGCCACCGAAAGTGCCTGCCAAGCAGCTGAGAGGGGCCGCCGCTCGAAAGGCGGTCCTCGACGCCGCAGGGGCGGCGTTCCTCGCGGACGGCTTCCGCGGAGCCTCGATCGAGTCGATCGCCGCGGCCGCCGGTGTGTCGAGGCCCACCGTGTACGCGCACTTTGCCGACAAGGAAGAAGTGTTCCGCACGATCGTCGCGGCATTGCACGATGACCAGCTCTCCGCCATGCGCACGGCCGCCGAACGCGAAGGTCCCATCGCCGAGAAGCTGTACGACGTCCTACTGGCGCGCTTCGCGCCCTTCGTCGCGCTGACGTCGTCCTCGGAGCACGGCGGCGAGCTGCTCGACGAAAACAGCCGAGTCTGCGGCGATATCGCCACAGCTGCGCGCAGGCACTCCGCGAAGCTGGTCGAGCAGGTTCTCGAGGACGCCTCGCGACAAGGCGAGCTCGACCTGGATCGGGCGGGCCTTACTGCCGCGCAAGCCGCCGGAGTCGTCTTCGACGCCGCGCTAGGGGCCAAAGAGAACGCCACCGTGACGCCGGGCGCCTACCGTCGAAAACTTCGCCGCTTGGTCAACGTGCTCTTGCACGGACTCGCTCGCTGATCTTCCGAGCGGTCCTCGGCGCTCGGCAGAAGCCGCGAGCAGGGGCCTGCCGCACGACTTGCTCCCGCCTTCGGCCAACGCTCTAGCCGCGTGGCTGTCAGCGCGACGGCTGGCGGTGCGGCAGGGCCGCATGATCCGCGTCACGGTGCCGCGACCTCGGCGCGTCCCGCGGACGGCAACGCGACAGCTCGGGCTCTTCACCGGCCATTGTGGACGGACAGAAAGCGGAAGAAATGATTCCGGATAACACAAAACCCCAGGTCGAAGATCTTCGACCTGGGGAGTGGGGGTGCGCCATCAGGGACTCGAACCCCGAACCCGCTGGTTAAGAGTGGTGATCTTGAGGTGTCGGACGGTGTCGAGTGATGCCGGGCAAGGTCGTTTTCCTCGGTCGTCGGGTCGCGGCAGTGCCGCCCTGTGTCGGCGTCTGTCGTCGTGTCCGTGCACTCTCGGGCTCCCCTCGGGCTCGCAACTGCCGGGTCGTGTCACCTGGTCCAAGCTCCTCGCCAGCGCTACTTGATCGGTCGGTCGGGCGCGTTCGGAAGGCTGCCTGGCCCGCGAATAAGGCGGAGCTGAGGTTCACCCCGGGTAGTGGACACCGAGTTAGCAGGACCAGGGGTTCTGCTGGAAGGATGTCCTCATGCCTCCT